>JAQUZK010000029.1 GCA_028691335.1 Candidatus Izemoplasmatales bacterium | reverse complement strand
TGCTTGAGTTTACAATTTTTGAATCATTGTCACCACAGGTGAGATCAACAATAATCATAATTTTAACTCTCGCAGTAGTTTTCATTATTGTCGGAATTAAAGTTAAGAAACTTGATCCACATAAAACACCTAAAGGATTTGTGTTGGTGTGTATAATGATTGTAGATTTATTTAACAGATTCCTTCAAGATTATCTTGATGGTAAGAGACTTAAATTTTTCGCACCATATATCTTTACAATTATAGTATTTTTAGCTTTAGGAAACACGATATCTTTAGTAGGATTAACACCACCTTTATCAAACTTAGGGATAGCTTTAAGTTTTTCGGTTTTAACTTTCTTTATACTGAGAGTAGCTGAAATGAAATATATTGGAGTTTGGAAAAAAATCGATGGTCTACTGGGATATGTAAAACCTTTAGCGCCAATCATGTTGCCAATAAATTTAATTGGTGATGTATCAACTCCGTTTTCCATGGGATTGCGTTTGTTTGTTAATCTTATGAGTGGAGTAGTAATTGCTGGTATGGTTTATGCGGCTTTACATTGGGTAGCTGGATTGTTTGTTGGAGTGGTCCTTCATGCAATCTTTGACATCTTCTTTGGTTTAATACAAGCATTTGTTTTCTTTATGCTTACAACAGTTAATATATCTATGGCTTCAGAAGCTTAAAAATTTTATAGGAGGAATATTATGTTAGGAATGATTTTTGATTCAGTTTTACGTTTTGCAACAGAGTACAATGAGTATTTCAGTAGTGGTATGGCTTATCTAGGTGCTGGGATTGCAGTTATCGCTGGTTTTGGGCCTGGGATTGGACAAGGTTTCGCTGCAGGAAAAGCTGCTGAGGCAGTAGGACGTCAACCAGAAGCTCAAACAAAGATTTTAGTAACAACACTAGTAACACAAGCCGTTGCCGAAACTACTGGACTATATGCTTTACTAGTTGCTATTCTCTTAATTGGTAAATAAGAGAAAATAGAATTAGTTAGAGGAGGGCGCTTATGCCTGTAATAGAAAGAATGATGGAAGCAGTCAAGCAAGCTATAGAATCCGCTTTAAGAGTTAACTTGTTAGACATGTTAATTCAAATAGGTGCTACTATAATTCTTGTTTTGATTGTTAAACACTTTTTTTGGGGTAGAATTACTGAATTTCTTGAGAAAAGAAAAGAAATTATGAATGAAGAGATGGAGTCTGCAAAAAGAGAAAATATTGAAGCGCAAAATCTTAAGCAAAAACGCGAAATGGAATATCAAGAACTTAAAGCTCAAACAAAGGCTTATACAGATAGTGCAAAAGAACGTGCTGAACAAGAAAGAGCACAAATTATTCAGGAAGCTAAAAAGAGTGCGAGTCAATTGATGGAAAACGCAAAAAAAGAAATCGATGCAGAAAAAGGCAAGGCGAAAACCGCATTGCAAGATGAAGTTTTAGATTTAGCTACTATGATTGCAGAAAAAATTATATCTCAAGAAGTTGATGAAAGTAAATATCAAGACCTAGTGATTAAAGACTTAGAAAGTAGTGAAAAATCATGACCGACGTGGCAAAACAATACGCACGTGCGGTTTTTTCTCTTGCTTTAGAAAATGGTATAGAAGAAAATACACTAGGTTCACTTAAGAATTTCAGCCAAAGTTTAGATAAGGAATCTTGGAAATTCTTCTTGCATCCAAAGATAACAAAAGATGATAAAAAGAATTTACTAGATGGATTAAAACTTGATATTTTGACTATAAACGCTATTAAAGTGATTATAGATAATAGTCGTTTTGATATTATTGATGATATAGTTAAAAGTTATGAAGAAATACTAAATGAATATAATAATTTAGCTATTGTTAGTGTAATAACAAAAAATGAAATCTCTGAAGTCAACCTAAAAAAAATAAAACAAGAACTTAAATCACGGATTAATCGTGATATTGAAATAAATCAAATTGTAGATAAAAGTTTAATTGGTGGAATGAAGATAGAGTTTGAAGGTGAAGTAATTGATTTATCAATTAATTCTGAATTAAAAAATATCAAAAACCAATTAAAAGGAGGCAACTAGATGAAACTTGATCCTTTAGAAATTAGTTCTTTACTTAAAGAACAGATTAAACAATATGAGAAGCATATAAAAACTGAACAAGTTGGTTCAGTTATTTCTGTTGGTGATGGTATTGCTTTGGTATATGGAATCGATAAAGCCATGGCTGGTGAATTATTAGTTTTTCCTAATGGTGTTTTCGGAATGGTTCAAAATTTAGAAAAAAACCATGTAGGAGCTATTTTGTTGAATGATACTTCCTTAGTTAAAGAAGGTATGGAAGTTAAGACGACAGGAAAAATATTAGAAGTAGGAGTGGGCGAAGAACTAATAGGACGCGTAATTAATCCACTCGGACAGCCTTTAGATGGACTTGGGAAAATACAAACAAAGAAATATCGTCCGATTGAGAAGAAAGCAACAGGAGTAATTGATCGACAATCGGTTAACCAACCTTTAGAAACAGGTATAAAAGTACTTGATGCTTTAGTACCTATTGGGAGAGGTCAAAGAGAATTGATTATTGGCGATCGTCAAACAGGAAAAACCTCGATTGCTGTAGACACTATTATCAATCAAAAAGGAAAAGATGTAATCTGTATTTATGTTGCAATCGGTCAAAAACAATCAACTGTTCTAAATATATACGAAACTTTAAAACAGTTTGGTGCGATGGAATATTCTATAATAGTTGCGGCTAGCGCATCAGACCCAGCCCCACTATTATATTTAGCTCCTTATTCAGGAGTTACTATTGCAGAAGAGTTTATGTTTGCAGGCAAGCATGTTTTAATAGTTTATGATGACTTAACTAAGCATGCAATAGCTTATAGAGAACTTTCTCTATTGCTTAGAAGACCACCAGGACGTGAAGCTTTTCCTGGAGATGTATTCTATCTTCACTCAAGACTCTTGGAAAGAGCTGCGAAACTTAATGATAGTTTAGGTGGAGGTTCTATTACGGCTTTGCCGATAATTGAAACTCAAGAAGGTGACATTTCAGCTTATATTCCTACTAATGTTATTTCAATTACTGATGGTCAAATATTCTTACAATCTCAATTGTTCTATTCAGGAATTAGGCCAGCTATCAACGCGGGGTTATCAGTATCACGTGTTGGAGGAGCCGCTCAACATAAGGCTATTAAAAAAGTTAGTGGAACTTTGAGGCTGGATTTAGCAAGTTTCCGTGAGTTAGAAGCCTTCACTCAATTTGGATCAGATTTGGACGATTCAACAAAAGCGAAACTTGATAGAGGAGAAAGAACTGTAGAAATTCTTAAACAGGGACTACATGAAACTATGCCTTTTGAGCTACAAGCAATTTCAATCTTAGCATTATCTAATGGGTTCCTAGATCAAGTTAAAATCGTTGATGTAAAACGTTACGAACAAGAACTACATAGTTATTTTTTAAGCGATAAGGAAGCCAAAGTTTTGCTTGATGAAATAAGAAATACTAGAGACTTAAAAAATAAAGAATTATTAATTGAAAAAATTGATAAATTCACTCAGGATTTTATTTAGTAAGGAGGTAAACCATGGCTTCACTAAGAGATATAAAGAAGAAGATTGACGCAACAAAAAAGACTTCACAAATTACTAAAGCCATGAATATGGTTTCTGCCTCAAAACTTCGAAAAGTAGAAAAGCAGTTCAAGGCTTTTCAACCAATAAAAGCAAAAATCAAAGAATTATTAGAACACGTCTTATCAACTAATCCTGAATCCTCACATCCTTTGTTAAATGAGCGAGAGATTAAGAAAATCGGATATATTCTTGTTACTAGTGATAGAGGATTAGCCGGCCCTTATAACAGTCAAATATTAAAATATTTTGATTCGCTTATTAAAAATGATAGTCATGATTTTGTTGTTGGAACAATCGGATATAAAGCATATAGTTATTGTAAAAAGAACAAGTATCCGTTGTTGAATACAGAATCAATTAATTCTCGTGATGATATAAGGTTTATTGACTTTCAGGCTATGTCTAGAGCATTTATTAAGTTGTATCTAGATAGACAAGTAGATAAAATTGTTATAATTTATTCTGATTATGTAAATACATTAACTCAAATTGTAAGAGAAGAAGTTCTCTTGCCGATTAAAGATTTAGTTAAAAGCAATAAGATGGTTTCTGATTATATTTTTGAACCATCAGTAGAAGAAGTTGTAAACCAATTATTACCAATTTATTTAGAAAACACACTTTACGGGTTAATTTTAGATGCAAAAACAGCTGAACATGCGTCGAGAATGACGGCTATGAAAAACGCTACGGATAATGCGAAAGAAATAATTCGTAAACAAAATCTGATATATAATCGTGCTCGTCAGGCACAAATTACGATTGAACTCACCGATATTATCGGTGGTGCCAATGCGGTCAATTAGGAGGACTTATGCCTAAAACAGGAAAAATAATTCAAGTTATGGGGCCAGTAGTTGATGTTGAATTTACTGGTGATATGCCACAAATTAATAATGCCTTAGAAGTAAAAGTAAAACCTGAAGATAATAATGGAGTAGGAATAAACTTAACTCTTGAAGTATCGTTATTTTTAGGTGGCGGTGTTTTAAGGACTATTGCAATGGATTCTACCGATGGTCTTACTAGAGGTATGGATGTAATTGATACGGGTAGAGCTATATCGGTACCTGTTGGTGATATTACTTTAGGAAGAGTTTTTAATGTCTTAGGACAACCGATAGACGGAAAAACTTTGGAAGGTAAGTATGAAGTTTCACCAATACACAAGCCGGCACCAGCTTTAGAAGATTTAAACGCTAACACAGAAATTTTAGAAACAGGAATTAAGGTTGTTGATTTATTAGCTCCATATATTAAAGGTGGAAAAATTGGTCTTTTTGGTGGCGCTGGTGTAGGCAAAACCGTTTTGATTCAAGAACTAATAAATAACGTTGCTCAAGAACACGGAGGAATTTCAGTTTTTGCAGGTGTAGGCGAAAGAACAAGAGAAGGCAATGACCTTTATCATGAAATGACTGAGTCTGGTGTTATTAAGAAAACTGCAATGGTGTTTGGGCAAATGAACGAACCACCTGGGGCTAGAATGAGAGTTGGCTTATCAGGTCTTACTATGGCGGAACATTTCCGTGATAAAGAGCATCAAGATGTATTATTGTTCATAGATAATATTTTTAGATTTACACAAGCTGGATCTGAAGTTAGTGCCCTTTTAGGTAGAATGCCTTCAGCAGTTGGATATCAACCAACTTTAGCTACAGATATGGGTCTTTTACAAGAACGTATTACATCTACCAAGAGTGGTTCAATCACATCTATTCAAGCTGTGTATGTACCAGCTGATGATTATACCGATCCAGCGCCTGCAACAACTTTCACTCATTTGGATGCTACAACAAACCTTTCAAGAAAGATATCTGAAGAAGGGATTTATCCTGCGGTAGATCCTTTAGCTTCAACTTCAAGAGCTCTTACTCCTGAAATAGTTGGAGAAGAGCATTATCGAGTAGCTCGAGAAGTGCAAAGAACACTACAAAGATATAATGATTTACTAGATATTATAGCGATTCTAGGTATGGATGAGTTAAGCGAAGAAGATAAATTAGTTGTTCATCGTGCTAGAAGAATAAGATTGTTTTTATCTCAAAATTTCCATGTCGCTGAACAATTCACAGGTCAAAAAGGATCGTTTGTAAAAGTTTCTGATACAATAAAAGGTTTCAAAGAGTTACTTGAAGGAAAATATGATTCTCTACCAGAAGATGCATTTAGACTAGTAGGAAGTATTGAAGAAGCGATAAAAAAAGCTGAAAATATGAAAAAGTAGAGGTGTTTTATTATGAAAATATCTATAGTTACTCCTGATGGCGAGTTGTATAACGAAACAGTAGATTCGGTTATAGTTTCGTCTTCTAATAACGGAGACTATGAGATGCTTAATGATCACTTGCCAATAATTTCAACTATAGACACCGGATATATAAAATTAACACAAGGTCAATTAAACTATTATGTTGTTATAATTAATGGCGTTGTTGAAAATCACCATAATCTAATTACTGTAATTGCTCAAGATGCCTTTATTGGTGAATCCAAAGATGAAGCCTTTAAAAATTTAATGGATATTCGTAAGAATAGAGTAGAAGATAACCGTAAAAGGAACATTGAATTAGCTAAGGCTGAAAAGGAACTTTTGAAGCAAATTAAGCAAACTGGTGCAGGACACCTATAGGAGTTATTTAAATGAAACTTAGAGGATTTGAAATAGTAACTAAATATAAATTGAAAGATATAAGCTTACCAGTTAGAAAAACTAAAGGAAGTGCAGGATATGATTTGTCTTGCGCTGAGGATATAGTTATCGAACCGGATACTTTTAAGTTTGTTCCCACTGGCATTAAAGCTTATATGCCTGATGATGAAGTTCTTCAAGTTTATCCAAGAAGTTCACTTTCTTTCAAAAAAAACCTTGTTAAATTAAACTCTGTAGGTATTATCGATTCAGATTATTATAATAATCCTGATAATGAAGGGGAAATAATGCTGATATTGTATAACTTTGGAAAAGAAAAAGTAGAATTAAAACAAGGTGAAAGAATTGCACAAGGCTTATTTATGAAGTATCTTTTAGTAGATGGTGATGAAACAAAAGTAAGAAGATTAGGCGGATTAGGTTCTACAGGAAACTAATCCTTTTTTTTCTCAGTAAAGATGTGTTCATTAGTATCACTGAAAGTAAATAATACTTGATTTTATACTTAAAGTTTGATAAAATACAAGAGCCGTAAAAATACACACACTTATGAGTTTACTACTCGAGAGCTACTAGGATTTAGTGGTGGGTAGAGACGATGATTAAGTGGAGGCCAAAAAATCAAAAAGGAGGAAACAAAAATGGGAGTTATTTCAATGAAAGCTCTGCTTGAAGCGGGGGTACATTTCGGACACCAAACTAGAAGATGGAATCCTAAGATGGCAAAATACATCTATACTTCTAGAAATGGTATTCACATTATCGATTTACAAAAATCTAGCGATCTTATCGATGCAGCTTATAAAGCTTTATTCGACATCGCATCTGAGGGTGGAAAGGTATTGTTCGTTGGGACTAAGAAGCAAACTCAAGATCCAATTAAAGAGGCTGCAGAACGTTCAAACCAATACTATGTTAACCAAAGATGGTTAGGTGGAACACTAACTAACTTCAAAACTATCAAAAAGTCAATTAAGAAACTTCATGATCTTTACAAAATGCAAGAAGACGGAACTTTTGATGTATTACCTAAAAAAGAAGTTATTAACTTGAAAAAAGAAATGGCACGTTTAGAAAAATTCTTAGGTGGAATTAAAGATATGCGTCAACAACCTGAAGCATTATTTATAATTGATCCAAGAAAAGAAAGAAATGCTATTCTTGAAGCAAGAAAATTAGGAATCCCTGTATTCGGTATTGTTGATACAAACTGTGATCCGGATGACGTAGATTATATTATTCCAGCTAATGATGACGCATTGAGATCAGTTAGATTAATCGTTAATAAATTAGCAGATGCAGTAATCGAAGCTACTGGTGGACAAAGTGATATCAGCGATGATGATGAAGATCAAAATCAAGATGATTCAGATTCTGATGAAGCAGATGATGTAGAATTAGAAGATGAAGAAGAACAAGTTGAAGTTAAGAAACCAGCTAAACCAGTTGTTGTAAAAGTTACTTCTCAACCTAAACAAGAAGAAGTAAAACCAGCTGTAAAAGCAGAAGTTAAAAAAGAAGAAAATTCAGTTAAATACACTCAAGAAGATTTAGAAAGCAAAACAGTTGCTGAACTAACTGAAATAGCTAGAGAAAATAATTTATCTGGCTATTCAAAGTTTAGAAAAGCTGAATTAATCGACTTTATTAAATCAGAACTTTAATAATTATGGGAGCAACTAAAAAATGCTCCCTTTTTAAAGACTTAACCTGTTGTAATGACAGATAAAATATGATATATTAAATATGATAATCAGGAGGAATAATAATGGATATTAGTGCTAAATTAGTAAAAGAATTAAGAGAAAAAACTGGCGCTGGACTTATGGATTGTAAAAAAGCCTTAGTTGAAACTAATGGGGATATAGAACAAGCAGTTGATTGGTTAAGAGAAAAAGGTATAGCAAAAGCTGCTAAAAAAGCTTCTAGAATTGCTGCGGAAGGTGCTTGCGAAGTTAAAGTAAATGAAAATGCAGCTGTAATTTTTGAATTAAACTGTGAAACTGACTTTGTTGCAAAAAATGATAAATTCCAAGATTTAGTTTCTAGAATTGGAGAAGCTTTATTAGAGGCTCAACCAGTTGATAACGATCAAGCATTAGAAACTAAAGTTAACGGGAAAGTTTTAAAAGACATGCTTTTAGAAGAAGTTTCAACAATTGGTGAAAATCTTACTTTTAGAAGATATGAATTAGTATTAAAGAATGATGACCAAACATTTGGAGCTTATGTTCATATGGGTGGAAAAATTGCTTCTTTAGCGGTTCTTAATGGGGTAAATCAAGAAGTAGCTAAAGATATAGCTATGCATGTAGCTGCATCTAGCCCTAGATATGTTAGTCGTAATGATATTTCTGAAGAATTTATTGCTCATGAAAAGGAAGTTCTTACAAAAGAAGCCTTAAATGAAAATCAAGAATCAGATAAACCAAAACCAGAAAACATTATTGAAAAAATGGTTGAAGGTAGATTAAATAAGAATCTTAAAGACATTTGTTTGTTAAACCAACCTTTCATCAAGAACCCAGATGAAACAGTTGAACAATATGTTAAATCAAAGGGCGTTTCTGTCGCTTTATTTAAGCGTTTAGCTGTAGGTGAAGGCGTAGAGAAAAAAGAAGAAAATTTTGCTGACGAAGTAATGAGACAAGTCGGTTAATTTAAAGGACATTTTTTGTCCTTTTTTTAAACATATAGGAGGGAAAATATGCCGAAAAGAAGAATTATGATTAAACTAAGCGGAGAAGCTTTAGCAGGAGAAAATGGTGTTGGGGTTGACCCAACAACTGTTAAACATATTGCTAAAGAAATAAAAGAAGCTTACGACGCGTGTGATTGTGAAATCGGAGTAATAGTAGGAGGCGGGAACATATTTAGAGGCAAATTAGCTGAAGATATGGGTATTGAACGTTCTAGTGCCGACTACATGGGAATGATTGGAACTATTGTTAATGCATTAGCTTTACAAAATTCACTTGAAGCTATGGGAGTTGATACTAGAGTTATGTCTTCCATTAATATACCTGAAGTAGCTGAACCTTATATTCGTCGAAAAGCTTTGTCACACTTTGAAAAAGAAAGAATTGTTATTTTCGGCGGTGGGACAGGTAACCCTTATTTCTCAACAGATACTACCGCTGCCTTAAGAGCAGCTGAATTGGGAGCTACAATTGTTTATATGGCAAAAAACGGTACAGACGGTGTTTACGATAAAGACCCAAGGAAATTTGACAACCCTGTTAAATATGAAAATTTAACACATCAAGAGGTTTTAAGTAAAAATTTAAATGTTATGGACTCGACTGCTGCCGCTTTATGTTATGATAATAATATCGATATCTATGTTTTTGATATGAATATCCCTGGAAATATCAAAAAGGCTATTCTTGGTGAAGATATTGGAACAATGATTAGAAATAAAAAAAGGAGTGAGTAAAAATGCCTGAAACTATTTTATTAGAAACAGAAGAAAAAATGGAACATACCATCGAAGCTTTACATCGTGACTTCTCAACTGTAAGAAGCGGTAGAGCTAATCCGAAAATGCTTGAAAGAGTACATGTTAGCTATTATGGCGTAGAAACACCGATTAACCAAGTAGCTACTATCTCTGTACCTGAAGGAAATCAAATTTACATCAAACCATATGATAAATCATTGGTTGGTGAAATTGAAAGATCAATTTTTGGAGCTAATCTTGGCGTAACACCATCCAATGATGGAGTAGGAGTGAGAATAGTATTACCTCCGATGACTGAAGAAAACAGAAAAAATTCAGTTAAAATCATTCACAAGATGGCTGAAGATAGTAAGGTAGCTATTAGAAATATAAGAAGAGATGCAATAGCTCATTTTAAAAAGATGGAAAAAGATTCTGTCATAACTGAAGATGATTTAGAATATTATCAAGATGAAACTCAAAAGTTAACTGACAAATTTACTGAAAAGATTGATCAGTATTACAAAGAAAAAGAAAAAGACATAATGCATATTTAATCTTATTAATAAAGTTGTAAGTTTTAATTAGAAACTTACAACTTTTCTTTAAATTGATAATTTATTTATACAGGTAAAATTCATAGAATAATCACACAAAATATAGTATAATCTTAAGAAGAGAAGGGTTATGATGATATGATGAAAGAGTTACAAAAAGAAAATATTAGAATTCCTGAACATATAGCTATAATTTTAGATGGAAATGGTCGATGGGCTAAAAAAAGGGGAATGCCTAGGACTTATGGACATCAAAAAGGTGTTGAAAATATAAAAACAATAGCTATTGCGGCCTCAGAAATGGGTATAAGAGCTTTAAGTGTTTATGCTTTTTCTACTGAAAATTGGTCTAGACCTAAATCCGAAGTAGATTTTTTAATGAAGTTGCATGGAGAGTTTGAAAAGAGATTTAAAGATGAGTTTAAGAAACACGATATAAAAGTTGTTTTTTT
>JAQUZK010000028.1 GCA_028691335.1 Candidatus Izemoplasmatales bacterium | reverse complement strand
AAGCCAGTAATAATCAGCTGCGAAACCTTCAGCCATTCCAAATACCCCACCGGTATTTCTTACGTGAGTGAAATAAAAGAAATCTGGAATAATTGTTATACTTTCTCCTACTTCTAAAATACTTGATATCCAAATTTTACTTGCTTGATCCAATCCAATCAAAGCTAAGGCTATTATAATCCATTTTTTCATCTTGTTCTCCTATACCATTAGAATTGGAATCCAAACAAACAAAAACAATAGTCCGATTATAACAAATATAATGTCAATTATAATTTGATTTGTTAATATAAGGGGATTAATGTTAGTTTTAAATTCCGGATGTTTTAACTTTAATGATTGTTTTATCAAATGATGAAAAACATAGTTCAATAAAATCATTACAATTATAATCAAAACAACCCAATATGTCAATAAATAAAGATATACAGATATTACTTGTCCCATAATTATAACAAAAGGCACAGTAATAAATGAAGTATACACAAAAGCTCCAAATATAGCGGAAATTATTTCTTTAACTGAAAATTCTTCAAATATTTTACTATATAGTTCAATATATTTGCTCATTATTCATCAATTCCTTCTAAGTAATCTAGTGCATCTTGAAAAGTTGAGACAGGTACAATCCAATCGGTAGAATCTATCCCGTGCTTCGCGCAAGCTTTTAAAGCTAATATATAATCATCATTACTAGCATCACTTTTATGTGGAACGAAAAATATGTCAACATCATTTACATATGCAGTAATAATTTTTTGTTCGATAGCTCCGATGTAACCTACATTCCCAAAAATATCTATTGTTCCAGTACCAGCCACTTTCAAACCCTTAGTAATATCTTCTTCTACTAACATATTATAAATCGCTAGAGTTTGTAATAAACCTCCAGAAGGTCCACCAATATTCGAATTATTTTCATGATATGTTGGATAGGTATTTTCTTTATTAACTAGATTATACTGATAAAGTACTATTCCGAATTTCTTTTCTTCTTCATCTTTCGTTAAAGTTCTTGAATATGTTTCACCTTCATTATTTTTAAAGAAAAAATCATAAGAGTCACTATCTATTGTGTAATTTCCAATCTCTTGAAAATCCTCAACCTTAACATCTCCATCTCCCATCATATACAAGAACTCATCACCAAACTCAATATCATCGTAGAATGATAAATATGGAGCTTTTCCCCTAACAAAGACTTTTTGGTAGACATCAATCACTATTTCCGGATTTATTTCCGCTGCTTTTTGATAAGCAACTATAATTGCTTCATTAACACTTGTATATTTATCTAAAAAACTTATTTTATTTTGTTCATCGTTTGTATATGTGGCTGAATTACCTGTAAGGATATTAGCGTAATTATAATCAGAAAAGGAGCTGATTAAAAATTGAAAAAATGTCGGACGACTTAATGATACAACAAAAGTTGAAGATATTGATCCTTCTTCAGTTTTATCCTCATTATAATCAATACTAATTATTTTTTCGACTTCTGTTATTCCGCCTGGTGCGTTTATAAAGTAATCTATTTGATATACTAATAAAAACATCATGAATAAATAAGGAATAAACAATATTTTTACTATCGGCCAATACTTATCAGTTAACTCTTTCATGCTTTTTCAATCCTTAAGTTATAATTCTCAAGTTTCCTAACTTTTATTTTTGCCATCTCAAAAAGTCTTTTAGAAGCTATAAAGACTGGATCTTCTGGATATTTATGTGTTAAATAGATTACTTCTTTTATTCCTGACTGAATAATTAACTTAGCACATTCATTACAAGGATATAGAGTTACATATAATCTTGAACCTTCCAAATCAACAGATGAGTTTAAAATAGCGTTAGGTTCTGCGTGAACCACATAAGCATATTTAGAGTTTAAAAAATCATTCCCTTTTTCCCACGGAAGTTCATCATCACTACAACCGATCGGAAAACCATTATAACCAATTCCCACGATTCGATTCTTTTGATTAACAATGCAAGCCCCTACTTGGGAACTATCGTCTTTCGATCTCATGGCTGAAAGGTAAGCCACTCCCATAAAATACTCATCCCATTCTATATAATCAGTTCTTTTCATAGTTTTCCTCCAACTTACTCAAAAAACTCTTTATCAATTTCATCAACTAAATCTAAATCAATATGACAATAACCACATGGATTTTTCTTCAAATATTTTTGATGATAAGTCTCTGCAGGATAAAACTCTGAAGCTTTTTTTACTTCAGTTCGAATCGGTTTTTGATATTTAGACTTAATTTTATTAATATAAGCATCAATTATGAAATTATCTTCTTCATCAATATAGAAAATCCCAGTTCTATATTGTCTTCCAATATCATTACCTTGACGGTTGATAGTCGTTGGATCTATTATCTGAAAAAAATGATACAATAAATGATTTAGAGTTACAAGCGATTCGTCGTAACTTATTCTCACTGCTTCAGCGTGATTAGAGCCATTACAAACTTGTTCGTATGTAGGATTCGGGAAATCTCCATCAATATATCCTGTTTCAGTTTCTAAAACGCCTTTTACTTTATCGTAATAAGCTTGAACTCCCCAAAAACAGCCACCTGCTAAAATTATTTTTTTCATATTTTCTTATCCTTTCAATAAATGATTTATTACTTCTGAAGCAAGAATAATTCCTGCAGCACTAGGGCAATAGGCATTCGAACCAAGAATTTTTCTGTCAATAACTTCAGAAGGTTTCTCTTCTGAATATACTACTTTAAAGTCTAAAGGATAACCTAATTCCTTTATTTTTTTTCTAAATGACCTTGCTAAAGGACACACTTTTGTTTGATTTAGTTTAGCAATTTTTATTTGTTCAGGATGAGATTTATTTGCAAAGCCCATTGAAGATATTAGGTTAATTTTATTATCAAGACAAAATTTAGTAATTTCTACTTTTGCGATGATATCATCAACACAATCAATTACATAGTCATATTTCTCATAAAAAAGATCTTTTATGTTTTTTTCTGTCACTTTGATGTGTAGTGCTTTAATTATAATTTCAGGATTAATATCCTTTGCTCTAGCGTAGAAAACATCAACTTTCTTCATTCCCAAGGTGGATTGAAGAGCGATTAATTGGCGGTTAATATTTGTAATATCAACCATATCATAATCTACTACTGTCAAATTATGAATTCCAGATCTAACCAAAACCTCCGCAGCATATGAACCCACACCGCCTAGTCCGAAAACTATTATTTTTTTATTTTTTATATGGTTAAAACTATCCTCACCAATCATATTGATTAATCGATTAAATATCATTGACACTCTCCTACAAAAACAAGACTACTTAAAGCTAAAAGTAGCTTTATATTTTTCTTTGATATCTTAGATTAAAGTATTTTTGACCTAATTTTATTAAAGTATAAACAAATATAACCAATAAAAGCACAAATATGCTAGGTATATATTCAGTTATTCCAAAAAAATACTGATATAAAACAATAAATCCTAAAAGTCCAAATACAGATATAATAACTAAATAGTAAAACTCATTTTGATAATTTATTTTTACGTTTCTTTTTAATGTGTCACGCTTGATTCTCAAAAATATAACTCCAATCAAGGTTATAAAAACATCAATTGCAAGAAGAGCTAAAAGCAATATGTTTAAATCAAAAGTATATTCAATATTAAAAACATATGTGAAAACAAGAATCAACGGAACGAACAAAACCATTGTATAAAGAAAAACTATACAGTTGATTTCATATTTAGAATATATCCTTGGTCGATTGCTTTTAATCATGAACCCTTCGCCTCATTTAGCTTATTTTGTTCAATTTCTTTTCTTAGATCTCTAAAAAATTGGTAAATAACTCTTATTGAGGCTGCAATAGGTGATGCAAATATAACTCCTAAAGGCCCGAATAGAGAGCCAAAGAATAATATAGAAATGATAATTACAATCGGATGAATTGATAATTGGTGTGACATAATAAGTGGTTGAAAGATATTACCTTCAAAAAACTGTAAAACAACATTGACTAAAAGTACTAGTAAAGGGCCGGGTCCACTCGTTGCGATAAAAGTGTATATTATCGGAGGTACCGCAGCTATAATAAGCCCGAAATAAGGGATAATATTAGTAACTCCTACTAAAAACCCAAAAAGAAAATAATACTTTAGACCTATAATCTTATATACAATAGTAGCTACAGCACCTAAAACAATCATCAACAATAATTGTCCTCTTAAATAAGCTCCAACTGTTTTATTGAGTCTAGAACCTAACTCAGCTGCATTTTTTTCATGCTTCTTTGGCACAATTGCCCTTAGTCTTTCATTAATCACTTCATAATCATTCAAATAGAAAATCAAAAGAATTGGTAGAATTGCAACTGATGTAAGAATTGGCAACAATGCGCTTGATACCGCCTTAATTAAGTTTGGGACAAATTGGTCTACTGTATCGGCAATAACATTTGTTTCGCTAATATAATTATAAATTCTATCATATATATCAGTACCCAAAATAAATTCTTCTCGTAAATCATTATTTATATAGTCAACTATGACTGGAAAATCATCTGCGAAAAAGTTCTTAATTTCTTCAATTATTAATGGGGTGAAAAAATAAAAAGCAGAAAATATCAAACCCACAGCCAATATAAAAACTAACCCTAAAGAAAATCCTCTTGGTCCTATACCTTTTTTTTCTAAATATTTTATTAAAGGATAAAGAATCAAAGCCCCGATATAGGCTAATGAAAGAGGTATTATAACAGCTTTTATTGCATTTAGAATCCAACTCCAAAAATCGCTAAATTGAATAGCGAGCAAAATCACTCCAAAACCCAGTAAAAGGATTCCAAGGTATTTGAGAATTCTATTTAAAGTTTCATCTGAAACCGATGGTTTTCTCATAAGAATTTTTCCTCTCTTTAAAAAAACTAATAGTTATTTAGTCTTTTAATGGCAACCAGAGCAACCTTCGCAACTACTGCAGCCCGTATTTTGTGTTAATTGATTAATTAAGTATTGATATAAGTCCTCAATTCTAACCTCAACTTGGTCTTTTGAGTTAGTAGGTTTAACATTAACAACGCCCTTTTTTGCCTCTTCATCACCGTAAATTAAGTAAAATCTTGGATTCATTCTATCAGCTTGTTTAAACTGAGCTTTTAGACTTTTATTAAAGTAATCATAATCAACAATTAATCCACCTCTTCGAAGTTGATTAATAATTTTTAAAGACTCATTTTCAAATACATCACCTAAATTAATGAAATAACAATGTATTTGCGGTTTTACTTCTTCTTGATTTATCGCTTCAAGAGCTAATAATAATCTTTCAACTCCAAATGCAAATCCAATCGCTGGTAAGTCAGGTCCCTCTAAGGATTGATAGAGATTATTATATCTACCGCCTCCTACCAAAGTCGATTGCGCTCCCAAAGTTTCTAAATCACTATCAATTTCAAAAACTGTATGAGTATAATAATCTAGTCCTCTTACTAGATTTTTATCTATAGTGTAATTTAATCCTATTTGATCTAATGCCATAATAACTTGATCAAAATGAACCTTTGCATTATCAGATAAATAATCTAGTGGTTTAGGTGCGTTTTTCAAAGTTTCACTATCTTTATCAACTTTACAATCCAATACTCTTAATGGATTTTCTTTATAACGACGATTACAATCTTCACAAAGATTGTGAATGTTTGGCTCTAAATACTCATTAAGCGCTAATTGGTATCTATCTTTAGATTCTCTATCACCTAAAGAGTTAACTCTAATATTGATGTCATTGATTTTTAAAGCTTTTAAATAGGTAGCTGCGAAATTAATTACTTCAGCATCTACCAAAGATGAATTAGAGCCGATAATCTCCGCTCCAAATTGATGAAACTGTCTTTGTCTTCCTTTTTGAGGTCTTTCATAACGAAACATCGGCCCGTAATAATAAAGCTTTAAAGGTAAATTGGGATCGGTGTATAGTTTGTTTTCTATTACAGATCTTACAACCCCTGCTGTACCTTCCGGACGTAAAGTATTCATTCTAGAACCTCTGTCCTTAAAATCATATGTTTCTTTCTTTACAATATCGGTTGTCTCACCAACTGAACGATGAAAAAGTTCAGAAGCTTCAAAAATTGGAGTTCTGATTTCACTAAAGTTAAATATTTTAGCGACATTCCTCATAGTTTCTTCTATCTCATGCCATTTTTCTATCTCATTTGGTAATATATCTTGTGTTCCTTTAATTTTTCTAATCATGGTGCATTCCTCTTTCTTTTATTTTAAAAAGTCGCCCTCATCAAAAAACAAGGACGACATTTTTCTTAAAATATTAGTATGTTACTCAAAGTAGCTATCGCTTACTTGTCCAGCTACATACTCAACTAAGTCCTTAACATCTTTCATATCTGAAGCAGCTTCATCTGAGATAGAAATCAAGAACTCGCTTTCAATTTGGTTAAATAATTCAAGTGCATCTAAAGAATCAGCTCCAAAGTCTTCAGCTAGTCCAGCATCCATCACAACTTTTTCAGGTTTAACACCTAATTCTTCAACAATCATTTCTTTTATCTTTTCAAAGACTTTTTCTTTCTTATCCATAATATCCTCCCTAAATCGTATACTGTTATTATATTATTTTTTATAAAGATAGTCAAATATGAATAACTATTCTTTTTCGATAATTATAGTCACTGGTCCTGTGTTTACAAGTGAAACTTGCATACTAGCCCCAAAGATTCCTTCAAAAACATCTAAATCATACTCTTTTCTTAATACTTTATTAAATTCTTTATAAAGCAAATCAGCATCTTGGTAGTTAAGTGCTTTAGTAAAACTTGGACGATTGCTTTTAGCTGTGTCACCATAAACTGTAAACTGGGATATGGAAAGAATCTTCCCATTTACTTCTTTAATCGACAAGTTCATCAATCCTTGTTCATCCTCGAATATTCTAAGTCTCGCAATTTTTCTAGCCATGTATTCTATATTATTTTGATCATCACCTTGCGTGAAACCAACAAGTAGTAAATAGCCTTTATCTATTTCAGAAACAACACGTTCATCAACTACTACACTAGCTTGACTTACCCTTTGAACGATAACTTTCATTATCCTAACCTCTCAATAGAGTATACGTTTTTAACTCTTTGAATATTGACAATCACATTATCTAATTCTAGAACGCTACCAACTTCTATTTTCATTCTGATAATGCCTTCTTTGATATCATTTGATTGAGCAGATACTTGGACTATTTTAGCTTTTGAAGATGTAGCTGCATTAATTATTTCCGCTAAAATATTATCTCTATTTAACACGTTTATTCTTAGATTTGTAATATATTTCTTAATAGTATTATTACCCCAGTATACATCTATCAAACGATTAGTATCAAAATTTTCTAAGTTCTTGCACTCTTTTCTATGGACAACAATACCAGAACTCTTTGTAATATATCCGACAATCTCATCGCCGAGAATCGGGTTACAACAATTAGCTAGTTTCACTGAAGGCTTATCTAAGCCTTCAACAATTACATTAATATCAGAATGTAAATATTGTTTCTTTCTTTCGCTGTCTTTTTCTTTTGAGTATTTATCTAATAAATCTTGTTCTGTAATTTCAGGCTTTCCAATTATTAGATTAATCGCTCCTATCGGTGAAATAACATTTTTCCCGATTTCATAGTATAAATCCTCTAACGATTTAACACCTTTGTTCTCAAAAAATTTAATAGCTTCTTTATCAGTAACAGTTAGGTTAAGATGTCTAGTATTAATCTCATGATCTAACTCTTCTTTACCCTTTTCAATTAAGAACTCTCTTCTTTGTCTATTCAAAAAATTCTTAATCTTACTTCTAGCATTAGAAGTTTTAGCTATTTTTAGCCAATTATCATTAGGACCTACTGAATTAGGTGAAGTCTTAATTTCAACCAAATCACCAGTCTTTAAGGTATAGTCTAATGGCCTTATTTTACCGTTTACAATCGCTCCTACAGTCTTTTCACCAACTTTAGTATGAATTCTAAAAGCAAAATCTAAAGGTGTAGCCCCTGCGGTTAAGTCGATAATTTCTCCTTTAGGAGTAAACACATAAACATTTGCTTTCAAAATATCATCAGTGAATATATCTAGAATTTCTTCATCATTATCATTTTCTTCAGTATACTTAATTAATTCCGAATACCAACGCAACTTAGATGTAACTAAATCTTCGATATTTTTACGAGATGTCATGCCTTTGCTTTCTTTATAAGCCCAGTGTGCAGCTACCCCTTTTTCGGCAATTTCATCCATTTCATTAGTTCTTATTTGTATTTCAAAAATCTTGCCTTTATTAACTACAGTGGTATGCAGAGACTGATACATATTAGGCTTAGGCATAGCTATATAATCCTTAAAACGTCCGGGTACAGGTATAAACCTTGAGTGAACTATCCCAATAGCTTTATAACAATCACTAATAGTGTTAACAATAATACGCAATGCTAAGAGGTCATGTATTTCTTCAAAATCAATTTTCTTAACTTTCATTTTACTGTAAACAGAATGAATATTTTTAATTCTACCTTTGACATCAAAATCAAATTTTTCTTCAGTAAGCAGTTTAGATAGTGAGCGTTTCATTTCTTCAACATCTGCTTCTCTACTACCTTTTTTGTCACGAAGTAATCTAGCTATTTTTTGATATTCAAAAGGATATAAATATTTAAAAGATAAATCTTCTAGTTCAGCTTTTAATCTATACATCCCAAGTCGATGTGCAATTGGCGCAAAAACATCTAAGGTTTCTCTAGATATTCTCGTTCTTCTTTCATCATCTAAAAAAGCTAAAGTTCTCATATTATTTAATCTATCAGCTAGTTTTACAAAAATCACCCTTATATCTCTTGCCATAGCAAGAACCATTTTTTGATGGTTTTTAACTTGTTGAGCGGCTTTAGATATTTGGTATTTTAATTGGTCTAATTTAGTTAAACCTTCAACGATGTCAGCTACTTCTTCGCCAAATTTTTCTTTAATTTCATCGTATGTTGTGTCTGTATCCTCAATGATGTCATGCAATAATCCGGCAACTAAGGTATTAGGATCGACTTCATATTCAGCTAAGGTAATAGCAACATCTCGAGGATGAACAATATAAGGTTCACCTGATTTTCTCAGTTGGCCATGATGCGCTTGTTCGGCATAGTCAAAAGCGCTTCTGATAAAATCTAGATGCTTTGATTGAGTTATGTACTTTCGAACCTCTCTTAACAGCGGCTTATAATAATCTACTTCTGGCACTTACTTCTCTCCTTTAGTATTGCATCAACACCTTAATCGGATAATTTTTTAACTTATCTCTACCTCTTAAATCAACTAATTCAATCATAAACCCTAACCCAACTACTTCAGCGCCAGCTTCTTCAACTAATTTAATAGTCGCTTCCATTGTGCCACCAGTAGCCAATAAATCATCAATTATTACTACTTTATCTCCAGGTGAAACAGCATCTTTATGCATACAAAGAGTATTTTTTCCATACTCAAGTTCATAATCATATGTTATTACTTCTCTAGGTAACTTTCCAGGTTTTCTTACCGGAATAAAGCTAGCTTTTAATGCATAAGCTACAGGAGCGCCAATAATAAATCCTCTTGCATCAGGTCCGATAACTTTATTTGCATTTAAACTTTTAGAAAATTCCGTTAAATCATTAATAGCGCTTCTAAAAGCTTCCCCATCTCCTATTAGTGGTGTAATATCTTTAAATTGAATTCCTTCAATAGGGAAATCAGGAACATTCATTATGTAATCAGTATATTTCATATATTTTCCTCCAAAATTTGTTTGAAATAATTTGTTATAGTTGATAATTCGTTTTGATATAAGTAATTTATAAGTTCATATACTTCTACTATGTGACTATAGGTCTTTGAACTAAACAAATCCATTTTTTTAGAAGCATCGGCTATTTTATAAATTCCATCGGTTCTTTCAATTAGACCTAGTTCAACAAATATTTTTAAAGCTGACTCATAGGTGAAATCATTGAACAAATTATAGTTTAAATCATCTAAACTAAAATGATTCAACTTAGAAAAGTACTTATAGAGTTTTCCAAGCTCTATTCTGTCTGTTAAAAGATTCAAATTATATTTCTTTTCTCTGGGTAATAAAGCGACAGATTGGAAATCTTTTATCTTACTTAAGTTTTGTCCTTCAATTATAGAAGTATCAGTTACTATAATCGTTTCTTCTCTTAAGTACTCTAATACTGGTTCATTATATTTTCTAAAATCATAGACTTGTAAATTAAAGCATTCAACATCTTTAATCATGATTTGTAGTCGATCTTTTCCTCTATAAGAATTTATATTTAATCCTCCACAAATATTAATTACGTCACCAGGGTTAAGAATATAATAAAACTCTAGGTTATTGAAGTCAAGTGCATCATAGAAATATCCATCGATTTCTAGTTGAAGCTTAGTATGTTTGCCATTGAGCATCTGTTTCCTAGTTACTTTAAGGTCATTCATAACATAAGTGGCTGTAAAGAAAGACTTATCTTGAATGTTTTTTATTGTATCAATCTTCAAATCCGGAAGATATACTTGCATGTCTACATTCAAAATCGGATTTGACTCCTTGATGTCTATGGAGTTAACTTTTTCTTTAAAAGCTTCTAAATTACTAATATTAATTTGTAAACCGGCTGCTTGTGAATGTCCGCCAAATCTTTCTAAATATGATTTTGCATCAGTAATGATTTCTAATATATTTCCATTCCCATAAGCCCTGGCGGAGCCTTTACCTAAATCATCTTCTATCGTTATGACTATAGTTGATTTTTGATATTTTTCTACTAATCTCTGTGCACATATTCCAATAACACCTTCATGTAATTTTTCTGATGAAACAACAATGACAGAGTCATTTTCATCAACTAGTTCTTCACAAATTTGAAAAGCTTCCTCAGTTAATTTCTTACGTAAATCATGATTCTTCTCTATATCAATAATTAAGTCATTTGCTTTCTTAAT
>JAQUZK010000222.1 GCA_028691335.1 Candidatus Izemoplasmatales bacterium | reverse complement strand
GGCTTTCGGAGGCTTTGAACTATTGACACAGTTAGATGAGTATACTTTTAATTACTTGATAAATGTGTTATGGGGAGATGTTGCTAATTATACTAATTGGCAAATTAGATATGCTAGTATTTATCCTAGTTCTACACAAGAACCTTGGTATGAAACAATATTCTTATCTCCTCTTGAAACAAATATTCCATTAAGGATTTATGGAATATCTGGTGGGGGAAGTTATCATGTTATTTTAGAGGCCATGTTTGAGGGCGAAATGCAAGTGATTGATGAGGTTTATTTAAAACCACCATTCAAATTATATGCTTCTTTGTACCTTGAATATTATAACGATGAAGAAATAGGGTTAAACATTTACACGGAATTAGATGAATCAATTGATGTTAGTTATATTATTGAGTTATATAAAAATGGTTTATTAGTAAGAAAAATCGATTATATTCCTGAATCAGGAGAAATGGTTCATGAAGGATCAGTTTATGTTCTCGAAGATTTGATTTCTAATACCGATTATTCAATTAAATTGATCGCAAGTTATATTAACCCAGATACTTTGAGAGAAGAAAAAAAGGTATTAGGAGAAGAAAGTGTACATACTTTAAGCAATTTTTATAGTGAAATGAGTTATCAAGAATTTGATAATTACTATGAAGTAACAATCAAAACTGATAGCGTTCATTATGATGTAGCTTTTTACGAAATATTAATTTATGATGAAGAATATGATTATTGGTATTATTACTTTAGTGATGATTTTGAATTGTTGAAGCAAGGAGATTATTTTATAGCTAATTTTAGAGTTGATAAACCTGTTGAGGGAATATTTAAGATTCAATTGAGTATGAGAAGTTTAAGTGTTAATGAAATTCAAGAATTATTTGAAAATATAGAAGAATAGAGGTATATTTATGATGAATTTGAAAGGGAAATCTAAGAAAGAAATAAAAGATATAGTAATTGTTCTAGTGGTTGTTTTCTTATTGCTTCTAGTAAGCATTTTGACTCCTATTATTTTTCCGGATACTGGATTCGCTTTGATAATTGAAAATTCAATTGGCAAGTTTTTTAATTTGTTTGATTTTTTTAAGAATTCTTATGTCATAATATTAGAATCTATAGTAATTATCTTCTTCATGTGGCTTATTTCCAAATTGTTATTGATAATTACAAGCTTATTGAAAGTTAAGAGCTTCAGGGGAAACACTATTGCTAATTTGATTAACTCTACAATTAAATATCTTTGCTTTATTATCGCTATCTTTTTGATATTAAAAGCTTGGGGAGTTCAAACACCTACATTATTAGCTGGAGCTGGAATTATAGGTTTGGCTATTAGTTTTGGAGCACAAAGTTTGATTGAAGATATCTTTAGTGGGCTTTTCATTATTTTTGAAAAGCAATATTCGGTTGGAGACATAGTGCAAATCAATGATTTTCGTGGTGTGGTCAAAGAAATTTCGCTTAGAGTTACAAAATTTGAAGATATTAATGGAGATATAAAAATCATTAATAATTCAGATATTAGAGGTGCGATTAATACTTCATCATCCTTGTCAAAAGCAATTTGCGAAATAGCGATAGCTTATGATGAGGATATCGAAAAAGTAGAAAAAGTTATTCATGAGAACTTACCTGAAATAAAGAAAAATATTCCACAAATAGTTGAAGGTCCTTATTATTTAGGTGTTCAAACTTTAGCGGATTCGGCGGTAGTTTTAAGAGTTATCGGGATGGTTAATGAGGGCGATAAGTATCATGTAACTAGAAGTTTAAATCGAGAGATGAAAATCTTGTTTGATAAAAATAAGATTGGTATTCCTTTCCCTCAACTTGTAGTACATGAAGCTTCAAAGGATAAAGAGTAAAAATACTAAAAAAACTTAAAAAGAGACACTTTCAGATATAATGAAAGTGTTTTCATTTAAAAAAAATAATAAAAGTAAATTGCTTATGGTATGATAATATTAAGGGAGTGATGTGTGCTGTGAAAAAGTTAGTAGGCAATTTAATGTATGGCCAATCTGGTGGTCCAACAGCTGTTATTAACTCGAGTGCTTATGGAGTAATAACAGAAGCGAAAAGACAAAATGATTATATAAAAGATGTTTATGTTATGAAACACGGAATTGAAGGGGCTTTAAATGAAGATTTGATTAAAATTGATTATGATGATCAAGAGAATATTGAATTATTAAAGTATACTCCAGGCTCAGCTTTTGGGTCTATTAGACATAAACTACCTAATTATAAAGAAGATGATTCAAAGTATGTTAGATTACTTTATATTTTTAGAAAGTATAATATAAGATATTTCCTTTATAACGGAGGAAATGATTCTATGGATACTTGTTCAAAGATAGCAGAGTATATGGATACTATTGATTATGATGTTAGAATTATAGGTATTCCAAAGACGATAGATAATGACTTACCTTTTACAGATCATACTCCGGGTTATGGTTCAGCTGCTAAGTTTATCGCTAACACGATAATGGAAGTTCACTACGAT
>JAQUZK010000027.1 GCA_028691335.1 Candidatus Izemoplasmatales bacterium | reverse complement strand
CTCAACGTGACTTGTTTGAGGGAACATATCCACTGGGGCTACCCTACTAATTGAATATTTATTCTCAATCAAATAATCTAAATCTCTTCCTAAAGTAGCGGGATTACAAGAAACATAAATAACCTTTGGAATTTTCATTTTCACTATAGTATTAAGCAATTTTTTAGAACAACCTTTTCTAGGTGGATCAATTATAATTGCGTCAAACTTAAATCCCTTCCATTTATCGATAACTTTATCTACATGTCCTAGTTCAAAAAAAGCATTTTTTATTCCATTTAACCTAGCGTTACGTTTAGCATCATCAATGGCTTGTTTGATTATTTCAACACCAAAAACTTTATTTACTTTATCAGAAATGCATAATGATATTGATCCCAAACCACAATAAGCGTCAATTACTCTTTCACTTCCATTAAACCTAGCAAACTCAATGATTTTTTTGTACAATCTTTCTGTTTGTAAAGTATTAACTTGGAAAAACGATCTAAATCCTATTTCAAACTTTTTACCAAGCAATTCTTCTTTTAGATAATCTCTTCCATAAACTAATCTAATATCCTCATCAGAAAGAAGACTTTCATCATTTGTTTTACTAATACCTATTCCGACTACTTCAGGAAAATTTTTTACAAGCGCTTCAACAAATTTTTCCTCGTTAAAAATTTGATCAGTGGCTATATTAAAAAGTACAACAATTTCTTTATACTTGCTTGACTCTCTTATTACCGCTGATTTCAAACTACCTGTATTTGTTAAAGGATCATAAGCTTTAATCTCAAATTGATTCGCTAAATTTCTAATTAAATTTAGTAATTCAAAAGACTTTTTAGGCATGATATGACATTCTTCTAAATTAACTACATGATGTGATTTAGCTTTAAAGAATCCTGCCTTTATACCTTTTTCCCCTTGAGCAAACTTGATTTCAACTTTATTTCTATAATAATAAGGATTAACCATGGATATAATATCTTCAACAATTACATCTTTTTGATTAAGTTTCTTAACCATTAATTCAATACGATACTTTTTAAAAGCAGCTTGAACATCATAATCCATATGCATTAACTCGCAACCGCCACAATCATGGAAATGCTTGCACTTAGGAGCTTGGCGATAAGGACTTCGGTTTAATCTCTCAATAACTCTACCGAACCCATAACTTTTTCTTCTTTCTATAACTTCTATTCTTGCAGCTTCGCCTTTTAATAAATCCTCTACAAAAACAGTGTAGCCATCTTCTAATTTGGTTACACCAAGTCCATCATGAGTTAAATCAATCGCTTTTACTACAAAATTATCGCTTTCAGTCATTTCATTCCCTCTCTGTAAGATTTACATAAAAAGCATATATCTCTCAATATATTATAACACATTTTTCCTAAACAATGTCTAAAATTAAAAAAATAAAGCCAAACCTTGGCTTTATAGTTTAATATATGATCTTTTATAATAATACGTTACTACTACTGTTATAATTCCTAAAGTACAAACTACATACAACAAAACAATCGATAATTTAGATATTATTATTCCTGCTAATAATGAAGCGAACGGAATTAAAGCCTGGGATAAAACGCTAGATACACTAACGACTTTACCAAGTTGATCAGGATTAATATTGTTTTGCATTATAATCTGAACTGGTACATTAAATGATGTCGAAGCTAACCCCAATAACAAACAAGCTACTAAAATAAGAATCAAAGTAATATTTATCGGTAAAACTCGAGTAAAATAAAGCACCATAATAATAGCCAAAACTGTAATTGCAACTCCAAATCCAACTATTGATTTCATTAATGCAGTTCCATAACTATTTCTTTTCTTCTGTCTAGATAATACTAACGCCATCATAATACCCGATAAAGAGAAACAAATTAAAATTATAGAATACCAATTCTCAACTGTTAAAAACCCCATAAATAAATAATTCATTTCTTCAGCTAAACCATACTCGATAAAATAAGGAAAGCCATTGTTTAATATAGGTACTATAAAGAAGTTTAAAGATAAAGCCATAAGAATCAAACTAAACATCGGTTTATAATTATATAAATATTTAATTCCAGATTTCATTTCAACGAAAACTTTTGTTTTCTCTAAATTATTCTTCTTCTTGTAATCATACTTTATAAACATCTCTGTTAAGGCAGAAATCACATAAGCTAAACCATTAATAAAGAATATTACATATATTGAGAATGTAGAAAACATTATTCCGCCTAGTATAAGACCAGCTATATTTTGTAAATTCATTGACCCGTGTAAATAACTTGAAGCTTGAGGCAATTCTTCTTCAGTTACAATAAACTTTAACAAAGATCCACTCGCGGGATTAAAAAAAGCAGAATTTAAACCCAATACAATATTCATAACAAATAAAAATATCAACTTAACACTAGCGCTTGGATCTAAATAAATTATTAAACCAACAATTAAAATAAACGCTCCTCTAATATAGTCAGTTATATACATAATTCTAACTTTATTAACTCTATCAGCTAATACTCCGCCAAAAGGCATGAAAATAACTAAAACTAAACCAGCTAAACCAAGATAAATACCTTGTACAAGAGGAGCGTTATCTTTACCAAACACTTCTTCTGAAATTCTTAAAACATATAAACTCATAACAAAGTTAAACAATATATGAGCGACATTAGATACTAAAACACCATAAAACAATAATGAGTAATTTTTGTTCTTAAAAACATTGATATTAGCATTCATTTTATTTGTTATTCAACTAAAACTTTTACGATATCTCCATCAGCTGATTTTATATTCACAATTTCCCCAACCACTCCAGAGTTAATCATGCCAATAAGCTCGTCTATATCTAAATCAAAATCATCTGTATCAACCTTCATAAACTTCTTGTTCTTAAGAAGTTTTGCAAATTCAATCGGTATTTCAACTCTAACTTGATCTCCATCATTAGAATCTACTAAAACCTTTAACATTCTAAATTGATTTTTCTTTTCAGGAGCACTAGCAGTTTCTTCTCCGCCATTAAGGGCTGATAACAAACGCTCAGCTTCATCTGCAGTAATTAAATTTTTTGATAATAGTTCTAAAATCTTCATTCTCTCTGACTTAAATTCATTGTTTTTCATTGTTTTTCCCCCTATTTGATTTTTGATAACAACTTAGTTGCTTCTTCAACTGTTATCTCACCTTTATCTATTTTATCTAATATTTCTATTCTTGACATTTGCTTTTCATCAGGACTAGAAGCTTCTTCTTCAGTAACTTCCTTATTATCCAATGAATATCCCAAACCTTCAATTACTTCATCCAACATTTTCTTTATTGTAGGATATGAATACCCCATTTCTTTTTCTATAGCCTTAATATTTCCTCTGTTTTTTACAAAAACTTCGATAAAATACAATTTTTCTGTATCCAAATAATTAAATTTAGATAATGTAAACTTCCCCTTAATCTCTGTAGAACAATTACTACAAACCAATTGAACAACCTCTAAATCATGATGGCATACCGGACATTCTGATATAACCGGATACTTCTTCTGATTACCTTTTGAACCTTTAAAATTCATTGATTTTCTCATTTCGTCTTCAATACTCTTTTTTAAATCATCTTTAAAATCAAATTTCATATTTATTCCTCCTAAAATGTTTTTATATTAACTTTTTCATTTGTTGATGACAATACATTTACACTCCTAAAATGTTTTTATATTAACTTTTTCATTTGTTGATGACAATACATTTACACTTATATTTTTTGCGTTTACAATTTGCAATAACTCATTTTTGCTAAATGGAATATCATGTTTCTCAAAATTTATAAATGGTATAGCGATCTTAAATATTCCCAAAGGTATTGGTAAGAAAAACAAAACCTTTAAAAATTTATTTACCCCAGGTTCCCCCGGGACTGTAATGCTTAATTTTAAGAAATGTGCTTTATTAGTAAACTTAATATAATGCGTCTTTTTATAGATGCTTTTATAAGCTTTTTCAGCTGAAATCTCATTATTCGCTAATTTTTCTAGAATTGTCTTTTTATCTAGAAAATCTTTCTTTCGATTGAATATAAGTAACAAACTTGTAAAAGACAGAACAAAACCTCCAAAATCAAACAAGAATATATCAACTGCACTAGCAACTCGATCAGCTGGAATATTTTGTAACAACTCATCTGTGGTAGCTGTTAACAAACCCAATAATAGAGTTCTTAGAATTGATAACTTCCAACTCTTAGCTAAATAAAAATAACTTATGCCTAAGACGAAATATTCAAATATATGAGCTCCTTTTCTAATTACAGAATGTAAAGTATCAACTGATATATTGTTATTAACAAATATACTATCTAAACCACTCTTAATCCACAAACTAAATCCAGAGCTTATATTACTTGAATCATTACCTGGTAATAATGACATTGTAAATATAAATAATGTCCATAAAATTACCAAAGTCAAACTTATACTTTTATTACTAATTATTTTTGTACTCTTTGCTCGCATATACTTTCTCCCAATATCCTCCAATTGATGAATCAACACCATTAAATCTATCAATATATAGATTCTTATTATTGTCACCTGATAGTCTTTTAGCTATACTTTTCATTTTTTCCCCTTTCTTAACAATATTTCTTATTTTTATTAACCTCGCACTTATCATGATAGAGCATTTGTTTCCAAAATTCTCTTGGACATAATCCGATGCTATAAATTCTTACAAGTCTTTCTTTTTCCTTTTTCATAATAGGTCCCCTCCATTCACTATTATGTGTTTTCATTTATAAGTTAATTTTATTAATCATCAGTCAACTATTTATTAATTTTTTTAACTTACACCTTAATTATATCAATTATTTTTTATCTGTCAACAACTTTTTTTTAATTTTTTTAATTTTTTTATTAATTTTATTAAACATTACATAAAAAAAGCCAAATTTTTTGGCTTTTTAAATTAATTTTTTTAATTTTTTCTTATATTATAAGTTTTTCTTCAACTCAAAAATTAAATCTCTGATTCTCGCTGCTTGTTCAAAATCAAGTTCTTTTGCATATACCAACATTTGTTTTTCAAGAACAACCACATTCTTTTCTATTTCCGCTTTGCTTAGTTTATCAAAATCATATGTATCAGTTTCAGCGTCACTCTTAATCGAGATTGAATCTGGAATACTTTTAAGAATCGTTGTTGGGATAATTCCGTTTTTCAAATTATACTCTTCCTGAATTTTTCTTCTTCTATCTGTTTCATCTATAGCTCTTTGCATTGACTGAGTAATATTACTAGCGTACATAATAACCTTACCATTAACATTTCTGGCAGCTCTACCAATAGTTTGTATTAAAGACTTGTCACTTCTTAAGAAACCTTCTTTATCGGCATCAAGAATCGCTATAAGAGATACCTCCGGTAAATCCAATCCTTCTCTTAATAAATTAATACCCACTAATATATCAAACTCACCCAATCTTAGTTTTCTAATAATTTCCATTCTTTCTAATGATTTAACTTTAGAGTGCAAATACCCAACCTTATATCCTAAAGATTTTAAATGATTAGTTAAGTCTTCACTCATTTTAATAGTTAAAGTAGTAATTAAAGTTCGTTCATTTCTTTCAATAGTCCTACCTATTTCATTTAACAAATCATCAATTTGATTCATAGAATCTCTTACTTCGATCAAAGGATCAACTAATCCTGTAGGTCTAATTATTTGTTCAATGACCTCCTCGGATTTATCAAGTTCATAATCTCCCGGAGTCGCAGACACATAAATTACTTGATTAATCTTGTCATTAAACTCATTGAAATTAAGTGGCCTATTATCTAATGCGCTCGGTAGTCTAAATCCATAATCAACTAAAGTTTGCTTTCTAGATCTATCACCATTATACATACCTCTTACTTGAGGTAATGTAACATGTGATTCATCCACTACCAAAACAAAGTCATTAGGGAAAAAATCGATTAGAGTCGAGGGTGTTTCCCCCTCATCTCTTAAAGCTAAATGTCTTGAGTAATTCTCCACACCAGAAACAGTGCCCATTTCCTTTAACATCTCAAGGTCATACATAGTTCTTTGTTCAATTCTCTCAGCTTCTAATAATTTATTGTTATCTTTAAAATACTTAATTCTATCTACTAACTCTGCTTTTATTCTTTGTAACGCTTCTTCTAGTTTATTAGAATCAGTTAAAAAGTGGGAAGCAGGGAACAATGATAGAATTTCATAGTCCTTATATATTTCTCCACTTACAATGTTAAACTCTCTAATCCTTTTAATTTCATCAAAATCTAACTCAACTCTAATTCCTTTTGTTTTTTGATAAGGAGGCAAAATCTCTATTACATCTCCCCTCACTCTAAAACTACCTCTGACAAAATCAACATCATTTCTAACATAAAGAATTTCAACAAGTCGCTTTAACAGTTCATCTCTAGATATCGATTCTCCTTTTCTCAAAGTAACCATTCCCGCTTTATATACTTCAGGATCACCAATACCATAAATACAAGATACACTCGCAACAATTATTACATCTCTTCTTTCCAGCAAAGATGATGTAGCTGCGTGTCTCAATTCATCTATTTCATCATTAATAGAAGCATCTTTTTCTATATATATATCCGCTCCAGGGACATACGCCTCTGGCTGATAGTAATCATAATAAGAAATAAAGTACTCTACTCTGTTATCAGGAAATAAAGACTTAAACTCTGAGTATAATTGTCCTGCCAAAGTCTTGTTATGAGCTAAAACCAAAGTCGGTCTATTAACTTCTTGAATTACATTCGCAATAGTATATGTTTTTCCAGTACCTGTAGCGCCTAATAAAACTTGGTCTTTAACTCCCTTATTAAGATTATTAACTAAATTCTCAATAGCTTTAGGTTGATCGCCTGTAGGCTTATAATCCGATTTCAAAATAAATTTGTCCATAATATCACCGATATTAGTATAACATAAAAGAGATTTAACTAGTTATTTATTAACTTAATTGTTAAAATAGTTATGAGAGGTAATTATGAACGTTATACTAATAGGAATAAACTCAAAATTCATACACACAAACATGGCAGTTAGATATTTAAAAGCTAACTGTGATTTTTCAACAAAAATTTTAGAATTCACAATCAAAGATGGCATCCAAGATATCTACAACTCAATTATTCTAGAAAATCCAAATATCTTAGGTTTCAGTTGTTATATTTGGAACATTTCTATAATTAAGCAACTATTAAAAAAAATACAATCACTAGAAAACAAACCTATAATCATTCTAGGCGGACCAGAAGTAAGTTATGAATTTGAAGAATATCTAAAAAATGATTTAGCTGATTTTATTGTAGTTAACGAAGGAGAAATCACTTTTAATCAACTGACAAAAGCAATAATCAATAATCAAAATTATGACAAAATCTCCAATCTAAGCTACAAAATAGAAAACACTATAAAAGAAACAACTAGAACAAACATAAAAGACCTAACAAAACTAAAAAATCCTTACATTTTTGAAGAAGACATTGTTAATATCCCTAAGAAAATTCAATATGTAGAACTTTCTAGAGGTTGCCCTTACAAATGTAGCTATTGCTTAGCCTCTTTAGAAAAAGGATTACGATTTTTTAATCTAGAAAATGTTTTTTTAAATATTGATTACTTAATTTCAAAAGGAGCTAGAACCATAAAATTTCTAGATCGCTCCTTTAACGCAAACAAAAAACTTGCTTTAGATTTCTTTAAAATTCTAATTGAAAAAGATTATAAAGACACAGTATTTCAATTTGAAATTAACGGAGACGTGCTAGATGATGAAATCACTGATTATCTTCATACTAATCTAAAAAAGAATTATATAAGATTTGAACTAGGAGTACAATCAACTAACGATATTGTAAACAAATCAATTAATCGAATTCAAAACACTGATTTATTGATCAAAAATATCAAAAAGCTTCAATCTACCAATGTTATATTACATTTAGACTTAATTGCTGGTCTACCTTTTGAGGATTTATCTAGTTTCAAAAACACCTTCAATCAAATATTCAATCTGTTTTCTGAAGAACTACAATTAGGATTTTTAAAAATGTTAAAAGGAACAAAAATGAGAAAAGAAGCTCATTTACACAATTATATTTATGACTTAAATCCTCCTTACGAAATTATTGAAAACAAATACTTATCAAAAAATGATTCTATAATAATTCATAAAGTTGAAACTTTTTTAGAAATCTACTGGAACAAAGGATTTATGTATAATAGTCTTAAATACTTGATTCCGAAATACAAAAATCCTTTCGATTTTTTCTTAGACTTATCATCATATTATGACCTTTTCAATCTTAATCATTATAATTACCAATTATATGACCTTTTCAAAAATTTAATCCAATTCTCAAAAGAAGTAAAAATCTATGATTCACACTTTTTTGATTTACTTAAACTAGATTACTTAGCACACCACAAAATAAAACCAAAGATTTTTTGGAATAATAATTTTAAAAAACAACAAATTATCAGAATTTTCCATAATCAAAACCAAGAGTTTAATATCGACGAACTATACAAATACACTTTAGTTACCGAATATCAAGACGGATATTTACTTGTCCTATACAAACCTAGCCAACGAGAATTTTATTATTATACTGAAAATCAAACAAAAAGAATTAGTCTTTAAACTGACTAATTCTTTTTAATTTTTACTAATTTAATTTTGATAAATATTTATACAAATCACTTGGTTTAACTTCTTTTGTTAAAGCCTCATTAATTTCAATATGTCCAACATCAAGACTTTTAGTATAAATAGCGAATCCACCTTTTCCTTCTGTTAATAAATCAACAGCATGAACACCCATTTTACTAGCAAGAATTCTATCAAAAGCACTAGGTGTCCCACCTCTTTGAATGTAGCCTAAAACTGTGGCTCTAGCTTCATAACCAGAATTATCTTGTATTTTCTTAGCTAGTTTAGAAACATCCGTAATATGTTCTGCAACCACTACAATAAGATGTCTTTTTCCCATATTTTGAGCTCTTTGAACTTGTCTTAATATTTCTTCTTCATTATATCCAGTATCTTTTGTAATAACAATTTCCGCTCCACAAGCAATACCTGAAAAAATTGATAAATCTCCACAATTTCTTCCCATCACCTCAACCACAGTACATCGTTGATGCGAAAATGAAGTATCTCTTAACTTATCAATAGCATCTATAGCAGTATCTAAAGCTGTAAAAAAACCAATTGTAAATTCAGTAGAAGCAATATCATTATCAATTGTCCCAGGTACTGCGATACAATTGATTCCCATATCATTTAAAGCCATAGCACCTCTAAATGTACCGTCTCCACCAATCACAACTAGATTATCTATACCTAAAGCCTTTAAATTATCTACTGCAACTTGTCTTACTTCTTTTTCTTTAAAACTTTCTAATCTTGATGAACCTAATATAGTTCCTCCACGATTTAAAATTTGCCCAACATCATTGCGGTCTAATTTTCTGATTTTACCCTCAACCAAACCTTTATATCCATCAAAAACCCCATAAGCTTCATACCCATAGTTGATTGTTGAACGTACAACTGCCCTAACACAGGCGTTCATTCCTGGAGCATCTCCCCCAGAAGTTAAAACTGCTATCTTCATAAAATCTCACCTCTAAATCTCTTTAACCTCATCAATTATAAATGATTGTCGATCTTTTTTCAAATCAAATTTTCCTTTTACTATATATACATTGCCCTCTTTAATTTCTTTGCTAGCAAAAACTTTCGGGAATATTACTCCATCAATGCTATTTAGTTCATCCTCCAAGGTTACAAAAGCCATATCATTTCCATTTTTAGTTGTATATTTTTTGACTTTACTAATAACCGCTATGAATTCCGCAAAACTCAAATTATCATTTAAAACATCGGATAAAACTTTTAATTTATTATTCTTAATTACATTTTGATAACCATGAATTGGATGATACTCAAAATTGATACCAAGTAATTCCTTTTCTTTATTTTGTAAGAAGATAAAATCATACTCTTCATACTCAACATACTTGAACTCTCCTTGAGAATTAAAAGATAAATAACTTTGAATATTGCTGATATTATGAATTAATGTTTTTTTATTAATACCAAAATTATCAAATACTCCAGAAAAAATAAGAGCCTCTATAACATTAACACTGATATCTTTTCCTCTTTTAATAAAATCAACGAAATCACTAACTATGTTTTCCTCTTGAATTAAAACAATATTCTGAGCCATGATCTCACCTATTCCTTTAATACCTTTATAAGGAAATCTTAAGTTACTGTCCTCAAATCTATATGAATCCCCGGACTTATTAATTCTTGGAGGTAAAACACTAATACCTAATTTCTGGCATTCCATAAAGTACTTCTTAGTACCTACAACTGAACCAATTTGTGAATTTAATAAAACAGCTAAAAAATATTTAGGATAATTAGCCTTTAAATAAGCCATCCAATAAGCAACATAACTATAAGCTACAGCGTGACTTTTATTAAAACCATAATTAGCGAACTTAACTATATAATCATAAAGTTGTTCTCCAAGTTCTTCAAGATAGCCTTCTTTAACTACTCTAGAAACAAACTTAGTTCTTTCCTTTTCTAATATATCTCTATTCTTTTTACTTACAGCTCTCCTTAAAACATCCGCTTCTCCTAAAGAGTATCCAGCAAATTTATTAGCTATCTTCATTATTTGCTCTTGATAAACAATGATCCCTTGAGTATCTTTTAATATCGGTAATAAATCAGTATTTAAATAAGTTATTCTTTCTTCTTTATTTCTTCTCCTAATAAAAGACGGAATATTTTCCATTGGACCTGGCCTGTGTAAAGAAATACATGTAGCTATATCAGAAAACTTATCTATCCTCATCTTTCTCATTAGATTCATCATTCCCTCTGATTCTAATTGAAATATACCTAAACTATTTACGCTTTTTAGTAATTCAAAAGTTTTTTCATCATTTATAGGAATTCTATATATATCAATATCAACATACTCGTTCTTCTTAATCAAATCTAAAGTATCAGAAATAATTGATAAATTTCTAATCCCTAAAAAATCTATTTTCAATAATCCTAAAGCCTCTAAATCGCTCGCTTCATACTGCGTTTGAAGCATACCTAATAGACCTATTTGTGTAGGAGTATATTCTCTTATATTTTCTTCAGTTATAATAATTCCTGCCGCATGAGTTGATGTATGTCTACATAATCCGTTTAGTTTCTCTGCAATTCTTAATAGTCTATTTATTTCAGGATTATTCATAT
>JAQUZK010000221.1 GCA_028691335.1 Candidatus Izemoplasmatales bacterium | reverse complement strand
AACTTTTCTGGAACATAGTACAATATCTTGCAATACCTTTAATTCCAGCTGTGTGGCTTTTAATAGCGATGAATTTTATAGGGCTTAAACTAAAGACGGTTCATAAAATAGTTATTTTTTTGATTCCTGTAATAACGTATTTAATGAGGTTCACCAATAGCTTTCATCAATTGTATTATGTGAGGACATATTTAGAAGATACACAAATTGGTCCTTTAATGTCGATTGAGTTTGGTTTATTCTATTATTTTCAAGTTGGTTATATAATAATATGTTTTATTTTCGCTAATATTTTGTATTTAATGAGATATGGAAAAGTTGAGTTAAATCAAAAAAGGAGATTAAGAAGGATTGCTTTTTCATCTTTTGCGCCTTGGTTCGGGGAAATCCTAAATATTTTTTTAGGGACTAAATATCCTTTAGATTATACTGCTGTGTTATTTCCAATTGCGATTTTATTACTTATCTTTAGTTTGAAAGAAGAGCATCGTATTTCAATATCACCATTTGCTAGAAATCTAATGTTTATGTCATCAAGCGAAGGAGTAATTGTTGTTAATCGTGAGAAGATTATCATTGATTACAATGATAAGGCAAATGAAATATTTGTTGATTTAAAACATTTCTTTAATCGAGATGTTTGTTTGTTATCAAAGATAGTTCCGGATTTTGCTTGTAAGATGACTTTAGATCAAAAAACTATGATAAGAGTATCAGAAAATATTTATCAAGTGTTCTTAAGAGGTATCTTAAGCGAGGATAATGAATTACTCGGGTATGTCTATAGTTTTTCTGATGTAACAGAGAATATCAATCTTATTAACCAGTTAAGAACTAATGAAGAAAGAATCAAAGAACTTATTTATCGTGATGTTTTAACTGGCATTCACAACCGTAATTATTTAGATTATTATATTAAAGAAGGTCAACATTTATTATGTAATTATATATTGATGATTGATATGAATGAGTTAAAGTATGTTAATGATAATTTTGGTCATCAAAGAGGCGATCAACTGATTATATCACTGGCTGATTTAATTAAAGACAGACTTAATGAAAATGATGATGTTATACGTTTGAGTGGGGACGAGTTTTTGATTTTTTCTTATATCAATAGTGAAGAAAAATTAAAGTCGTGGATAAAAGTTTTAATTAAAGATTCTTTATCAATTCAAAATTTATCTTTTGCAATTGGGTACTGCAAAGTAGATAAAAACTTAGATTTTTCAGAGATGTATAAAGAAGCAGAGGATAGAATGTACCAAAATAAAAAAGAAACAAAAGCGCCTAGAACTTAAAGTAGGTAAATATTTATGACTCCAAAGATATTTGGAGTTTTCTTTTTAAATGGTTTGTTAGTGAAGCTTTTTGATAGTTTAGAAGTTATTTTTTTGATTATAAGCATAAAAAAATTGTAAAAAACACTATTTATGGTATGATTGATAGGTATAAAGTTTGTATGTTCAGGAATTTTTATCAATTTGATTGAATGTATAAGACCTTAACCAAAAAGGAGCAATCAAATTAATGACTTTTCTAGAACTAAAAATTATTGAACCAATCTTAAATGCTTTAAAAACAAAAGAGTATGAAGATCCAACTGAAATTCAAGTAGCGGCTATCCCTGTTTTACTAGAGGGGAAAGATATCTTAGGAAGTGCTCAAACCGGCACAGGTAAAACCGCTGCTTTTGCAATTCCTATTTTGCAAAATTTGTATATTAAAAGACAAAAGGAAAAATCAAATAAAAAAATCGAAGCCTTAGTACTCGCACCAACAAGAGAACTAGCTTTACAAATTCATGACAATTTTAAAGAGTATGGTAAAAATCTTAATTTAAAGACTACTGTAATCTTTGGTGGAGTCAATCAATCAAGACAAATCAAAGTTTTAAATCAAGGTGTTGATATTTTGATTGCGACACCAGGAAGATTGCTTGATTTAATCAAACAAAAGAAACTATCACTAAGTACAGTATCTTTTTTAGTGTTAGATGAAGCGGATAGAATGTTAGATATGGGATTTATAAAAGATGTTAGAAAAATAATATCTATGATTCCAAAGGAAAGACAAACTATGTTTTTTTCTGCGACAATGCCAAAAGCAATTTTGACTTTGGCTTCAGAAATATTAAATAACCCTGAAAGAATTCAAATTACTCCAGAAGAAGCGGTAATTGAGAAGATTAGTCAATCTATTTATTTTGTTGAAAAGAATAACAAATTGAATTTATTGAAGAAATTATTAGAGAATCAAGAACTTAAGTCAGTTTTAGTTTTTTCTAGAACTAAGCATGGTGCTAATAAGATTGTCAAGAATCTTATACTATCTGGTATTAGATCAGAGGCTATTCATGGTAATAAGTCTCAAGGTGCTAGACAGGAGGCGTTATTTCAGTTTAAAGCAAAAAATTTAAGAGTTTTAGTAGCTACTGATATAGCTGCTAGAGGAATAGATATAGATGAGTTATCACATGTTATAAATTATGATCTTCCTGATGTGCCTGAAACGTA
>JAQUZK010000220.1 GCA_028691335.1 Candidatus Izemoplasmatales bacterium | reverse complement strand
TTTTAAGAATATAGAATTAATTCCGTTTTCCGTCAAATCTTGATTATAAAAAAACTGCACGTCTGGAGTTTCTATACCTAGAATTCGTGCAGCTAAAGTCGTGCCATTGATCGCAACTTCGTAGTTATCCATGATGTGTTCCCCCTAGATATCCTCTTAAGTAAAATTATAACATATTTTTTTAATTTCAAGAATACAAAAAAAGTCATATCTTTTTTAGGTATGACTTCATTCATTTATATATTTTTTAATGTAATATGTAACAATATAAAGTTTACCTACATAACTTAATTATTTTATGATTTTCAAAAATTCTTCTTCTTTATCCTCATCAACTAAGAAATCTAGCACATCAAGTTTAACAGTTTTTGCCGTAGCCTTATTTCTTGCAATGTCACCTAATGTTCTTAATCTTCTAAGTTTAATTGGATGTTTAATTCTATCTTTTAATATTGTATTTTGCTGCAGAACCTCGATGAATTTTTCTACTGCAATATCACTAAATTTACTAAACATGTCCGGAATATATTGTGCTGCTAAATCTGCAAAAAAATCTTTTCTTGAAAATTGAATACTTCCGTGCATTCTTCCAACATATGTTTGGGTAAGTCCATTAACATAGTCAAACAGTAATTCAGATGGAATTATTTCTGAATATTTTGATAATTGAGTAACACATTCATTTTCAATTCTGAAAGTATCTAGATTATCATTTAATTTCTTAATGATAGGTCTTAAAAGACTAATTCGGGCATTTCTAGAAAGATATCTACTAGCATTTACAAAATCAATAAATTTAAATGCATTATCAATCCTTTTAGCATCTCCGTTTTGAATTTCCTGATCAACTCTCCTTGCAGTTTGTATTTGTATGTCTTTAGGTAACAAATTCCATAATAAAGGTGCTGAAAACTCTATGTTTGACTTCAGAGTCATAGGTGTGTCTTCGTGTATATAAGACGTCATAAACCTGTTAGCAAGTTCATTCTTGTAGATTTTTGGAAGATCTGCAAATGTATTTGAAATAATATACTCATCCCTATTAAATGTTTCTGATGACATAATATTAATGTAATCATCAAGAATCACTATTTTAGGTGGAAAGTCTTGACTTAAGACATACTTAATACAATCCTCCATCATTGAAAGGACTTTTACATGTGATGGTTCACTACTTTCAGGATGTGCTGAAAATATATTTCTAGTATCTCTCGCATGATGTAGCACTTTTTTTGCTTCAAGTCCTATCACACCAATTTTATATGCTCCTTCAATTAACTGAAAATCATTTACATGATCTTGAAAGTCTTCATAAGTACTGATAGTTCTACCAATACTAGACTCCTTGTTAAATAGATCTAAACTTCGATAAATGATTTTTCTTCGCAAGTCATCAACAACAGCATTCCAAAACTGTCCGATTGCACTTCTTAATCCATTAACCTTTAATACTCTGACAGCCTCGAGGATATACGGAGAATATCGGATATCTTCTCTTATTTCACCAATACTATGATTAAATAGTTGAATATGTTCTGCTTGCATATCTTCATTTTGAACAATTATTTCATTTTTCATATTATCACCCCTTTTTATATGCACAAAAACATTATACTACTTAAACGTTAACAAATCAAAATCTAAAAAAATACAAAAAAAGCCACACCATATTATCGGTGTGGCCATACTTGTGAAGCTATTTAGTTATTCGTTTTTCGTATTAATGAATGTTACTTTATCTCCAACAATCCTTAGGATATTGTTATCAATGTTAAGTGATGCTTTAACGCCTATTGTAGCACCTTCTTTAAGGTACTCTAGAACATTATCCATGAGTCCTTCTACAATGCTTACTGGAATCAAATCAGATTCTTTACAATTTTGTCTTTTAATATCAATTGAAACAATACCTGCTAGCTTGTCGAGTTTATTTACTCTTCCTACTAATATTACTTGGTTTAACATACTTTTCCTCCTTGATTTGGTTATGACACATATTACCTAAATTAAACTACTATAGCAAGCTTTATTCTTTTACTTATTCAAATTATCTGCAATGATTTTCTCAGCTTCTGAAAGCGTTGATTTTCCATGCATTTTATTGCTAAAGGATATGTAATCATCAATGATGGATTCGATTTTGCTTTGATTGTCTTCAACAAAACCGATTGCTTTTTCAGTTGATCCAGTTAGATTTGATACCCATTCACTCAGTCGTTGAATAACTGCTTGTTTCTTCTCATCTCCAGCGAGGAATATTTCACCCTTCTGTTTTGCAATCTGATTCTTCTCCTCAACAATCATAATAAACTCTTTAATTGTCTTTTGAACAGTTTCATCAAACACGATATCAGTTGCTTTTGTAACTAAATCAGCGACTATTTCTGAAGAGTTCTTAATATCTTCTTTAACTTCTTTAATAACCGTTGATAGATTCCCACTTTCTTTAAACTTCGATGTGAAGTATAGAATAAGTGTTAGCACATTAGTTACGATTAATATTGTTTCAAGTGTTGTCATTT
>JAQUZK010000219.1 GCA_028691335.1 Candidatus Izemoplasmatales bacterium | reverse complement strand
TACACCATTTAATTAAAAATAACAACGGCGCATATGTCATACTTTTTATAAAAAATACAGAATTTTAAAAAAACAATTAAAAAAGATTGTCAAAATAGTTTAATGACAATCTTTCTTAATATCAATAACGATATTGATAGATTTATAACTTAGCCCTTAGCCCTTCATAATATTTTATCATAATGCGTGCTTGTTAAGACTTCATATAGAGTTGTTTTTAAAATATAAAAGTCATATTAGAATAATAAACCTAATATGACTTCATTTAATTATCTACAAAAAATTAACTAAAATCTTCTTGTCTGTAATTTCAATTTATATTTGAAAAGTAAGGATTCTTCGCCATTATTTCTAGAAGTCTTCCACCCTTACCGTGTCCCGGATAACAAATTGTACTCTTCGAAAGAGTCTCTTTAATCTTTTTCAAAGATGCAAAAATTTTACCACCATTACCAGTAGGAAGATCTGTCCTACCTATACTATCGTAAAACAAAGTATCTCCTGAGAAAAAATGTTGATTATAAATTATTCCCATAGAGCCTTTTGTATGTCCAGGTAAATGAATTGTTTTTAAAACTTCATTTTGAAATTTAATTTTTTCTCCATCTTTCAAAGCTTTAACAAGCATATCTTTTCCTAAGATAAACTTCTGATTGAACATTGAAGAAAGGTTTAAATCTGGATTATATAAAAAATCCACTTCATCTTCAAGAATATATATTGGAACTTGAGGGTCTAATAAAAGGTTTAAATCTTTTATATGGTCGTAATGTCCATGAGTAAAAATAATACCCTCAATTTTCATGCTGTAATTATTGATATGATTAATAATCTTTTCACCATTAAAACCAGGATCAATTATTAATACTCTATTATTTTTAGCAAGTATGTATGTATTAACATCCATATTAACACTTGCGTATTTTGTAATGTTTATCATTTTACTAAATAGCACGCTCCAAACATCCCTGCATCATTTCCTAGGGTAGCTATAGCAAAGTTTGTATGATTAATAAAAGGCTTTACCAAAGGATAGTAATGCTTTGTAATTAAATTAACAATGAAATCACCGGCGTTTGAAACACCACCACCAATAATAAAAATATCTGGGTTTATTACATAACTTACTTTAGCTAGAGCTTGACCTAAATAATTCATAGCTTTATCAATTATCTCAAAAGCTAGTTCATCACCGGACTTAGCTAAATCAATTACTTTTTTAGCACTAAAGTAAGGAAATTTTCTTAACATCGATGGTTTATCAGATTTCTTTAAATATTCATTCGCTAATCTTACAATGCCTGTAGCTGAAGATACTGTTTCTAAGCATCCGCTTTTTCCACAATTGCAAGACAAATTATAATCATCATCTACGTGAATATGTCCAATTTCGCCAGCTACACCATTTATTCCATCTACAACTCTTCCGGCTACAATAACTCCGCTTCCTATACCAGTACCAAGAGTTACCATAAAACAATTAGAGTAACCGCTAGCAACACCTTTATAGATTTCACCGGCAGCTGCTAGATTAGCATCATTAGCAACTTTAATTAAAATCTCATCATCTTTAATAATTTCTTTAAATTCTGATGCGATGTCTTTTCTGCCCCAACCTAAATTAACACAACTATATACAATATTATTGGCAACAGGACCAGGAACTCCAAACCCAATAGCCTTAATCTCTTGAAAATCTACTTTTTTCTTTATAAGACTAGCGATTTCAAATAGAATATATCTTCCGTGATCTCTTAAATTAGTTTTTAAAGTGAAAACTTCCAATAGGTTGCCATCTATGTCAAATAAGCCGATTTTTATCGACGTTCCCCCAATATCTATCCCTAAGTTATATTTTCTCACAAAAAAACCTCTTTCTTTCAAGAAAAAATAAAGAAAAAGTATCCAGTCGGATACATAATCTTCAGATTATTTTTTCTCTTTGTGTAAAGTTTGTTTACGACATGTAGGACAATATTTTTTTACTTCCATTTTGTCCGGATGTGTTTTCTTATTTTTTGTTAATTGATAATTTTCTGAATTGCATTCAGTACATTTCAAAGTAAATTGAACTCTCATAAATCTATCCTCCATTCAACACTATTATATTCTATAATTTATATGTAAAAAAATCAAGTCTTTTTCACTTTAAATTATTCTCGAAAAAAATGAAAGCGCCGCGTTTATTTACGTGACGCTTTTAAATATCGCTTATTTAATAACTCTTACTCTTGTTACTCCAACAATGTTTTCTAAACCACTAATAATATTTAAGGTTATTTCTCCATTCACATCAAACGCATAATAAGCATATTCTCCGCGAACTTTAGACAACTTACTAATTACATGAGGTTCTATTTCAGCGATTACTTTAGCTATTTCTCTAGCTATTGCCGGATCGTTTTTAGCTAAAATAATCATTCTTTCTTTAGCTATGCAAGGTTCTATTTGAACATTAGGATAGTTAACTGAATTAAGTATTTCTCCCTTTTCAATATAACTCATCATTTGCTTAGCTGCCATTATGGCGCAATTATCTTCTGATTCT
>JAQUZK010000218.1 GCA_028691335.1 Candidatus Izemoplasmatales bacterium | reverse complement strand
CATCGGTATATCTGGAACATATGGATCCGCATGTGCTATTTCTACATACGATAATAAGTCACTACAAGATATCATTTCCTTACCAGCAAGTTCATGTTCTTTAGACATCACAACAATTGCCTTAAACTCATTAACAACTTCAGAAACTAAATCCTTTTCTTTTAACATCATTTTAAAATAATTATCAAACTTACTTAAATATCTAATTATTCCTAAATTATAATGTGAACCTAAAATATTTCTTATAGCTCTTAAAGCATTAGTTTCTTTGTAATATAACTCACATTTACAATCAACCTCTAGTTTTCGAGTGAACTCAGTAAAAGCTTTCGCAATATAAGAGGATCTTGGTACTGAAATAGAAAAACTAACATTAGATCTATTATTACCTGAATAAAGGTTTTCTATTTCATCTACTTCATTTAAGATTCTTTTAGCGTAATGAAGAAATTCTTTACCCTTTGAAGTTAAAATCATTCCTTTTGAACTACGTTCGAAAATCTCAATATTTAAAGATGTTTCAAGTTCTTTTATCGATCTACTTAAGTTAGGTTGAGACATAAACAAATTCTCCGCAGCCTGGGAAATAGATTTAGTTTTAGCTATTTCGTAGACATAACGTAAATGCATAATATTCATAAATTATCACCGCTATGATTATACCATATTTTAAGACTTCTTAAACGAATAATTTTCCTACAAAACAAACAAATTATCTCTTACTCCCACTCAATAGTTCCAGGTGGTTTAGAAGTAATGTCAAACGTTACTCTATTAATACCCAAAACTTCATTAACGATCCTTGATGAAACTACTTCTAAAAACTCAAAAGGAAGTCTAGAAACATCAGCCGTCATGAAATCCGTAGTATTTACCGATCTAATACAAGCCACATTTTCATAAGTCCTTTGATCACCCATAACTCCGACAGTTTTAACTGGCAATAAAACCACAAAAGCCTGAGAAACCTTATTATATAACCCGTGCTTTCTTAATTCTTCAATAAAAATATAATCAGCTTCCTGTAAGATTTTTACTCTTTTTTCATCAACTTCACCAATCACTCTAATTCCTAATCCTGGTCCAGGGAATGGATGTCTATTTATTAAAGTATCATCAAGACCTAAAATTCTTCCTAAAGCTCTTACCTCATCTTTAAACAAATCTCTTAATGGTTCTATAATTATAAAGCTATCTTGTAATGGCATACCACCGACATTATGATGACTCTTAATCGTTTCAGAAGGTCCAGAAACTGATGAAGACTCAATAACATCAGGATATATTGTCCCTTGTGCTAAAAATTTAGCTTCTTTATGTTTTTTCTTTTCTTCTTCAAAAACTTCAAAAAACACTCTACCGATTATCTTTCTTTTTTCTTCTGGATCAGTAATATTTTTTAAAGCTTCAAAAAATCTTGCTTTCGCATCTACTTTTATTATCTTTAAATGTTTTAAAGTTCCATACCCATTGATTACATCAATCGCTTCATTCTTTCTTAAAAGCCCCGTATCAACAAAAATACAAGTTAACTGAGATGAGATTGCCATATCTAGTAAAGCTGCACACACAGTTGAATCTACTCCTCCAGATAAACCTAGAATAACCGTTTCATCTTTAACTGTGTTTTTAATAAAATCGACCTTTTCTTGTAAAAAATCACTTACATTCCATTCCTTTTTGGCCTTACAAATATTAAAAACAAAGTTTTCAATTAGTTTTCTTCCCTCCTCCGTATGAGTAACCTCAGGATGAAACTGCACTCCATAAAGTCTTTTTCTTTGATTTTCTATCATCGCAATTGCATTTTTCGATTTTGAAAGCATAGTAAATCCTTTAGGCATCTCATCTAGATAATCAGAATGTGACATCCAAACACTAGTGTTTTTACTTAAATTCCTATTTAATTCCCCATACACGACATTTTCAATCACTACTTTTCCATATTCTCTTTTAGAAGCTGAAGAAATTTTTCCACCAAAAGTCTTAACTAAAAGCTGCATTCCATAACAAATCCCAAGAATAGGAACATTCAAATCTAGGATCTTCTGATTAAACTCTGGTGAAAAATCATCATATACTGACGAAGGCCCACCAGATAGAATTACACCTACAATATCTTCATACTTACTAAAATCTTGATCATATCTAACGACAAGAGAATAAACATTCATTTCTCTTATTCTTCTTGATATTAACATATTATATTGTGAACCATAATCAATTACTAAAATTGTATTCATGAATTATCTCCTGTATAATTAGGCGCGGCCCTAGTTATAGTTACATCATGAGGATGACTTTCTTTTAAACCTTGAGCTGAGACTTCAACGAAAACAGCTCTTTTTCTTAACTCATTGAGATTCTTAGCTCCAACATACCCCATACCTGATCTTAAACCACCACATAATTGATAAAGAACATCCCCGACTTCACCTCTATAAGGAACTCTTCCTTCAATACCTTCAGGAACTAATTTTTTCATTTCTTTAGTTCCTTTCTGAAAATAACGTTCACTAGACCCACGATTCATCGCCGCTAGTGATCCCA
>JAQUZK010000217.1 GCA_028691335.1 Candidatus Izemoplasmatales bacterium | reverse complement strand
GCAGTAATTTTCGATTTAGATGGAACCCTATTGGATACAATTGAAGACATAAAAGAGACGATGAACCGAGCTTTAAGAAAATATGGTTATAAAGAGTATTCTTTAGAAGAATATAAATATTTTGTCGGAAAAGGTGTAGATCACTTGATTAGAAGAACTATGGAAGAAGGCAATATTCCTGACGAAAAGTTTTTAGATATTAAAAATGCATATTTTGAAATATATAAAGACCAATCAAAAGTTAATACAGGAGTTTATGAAGGTATAAATGATTTGTTGAAAGAGCTAAAAAAAACAGGCGTTAAATTAGCTGTTTTATCTAATAAACCGCATGTTCAAACAATAGATGTTATAAATTATTATTTTGATGACTGTGTGTTTAACTATGTCTATGGAAAAAAAGATAATTTTTTGCCTAAACCAGATCCTAACAGTGCACTAGATTTAATTGGTAATTTAGGAGTTAAGCAAGAAGAAGTCCTTTACGTCGGTGATACTGAAACTGATATTTTAACATCTAAGAACGCTAAATTCTGTTCCGTGGGAGTTTTATGGGGATTTAGAAAAAAAGATGAACTAGTAAATGCAGGAGCGGATTTTATAGTTGAAAAACCTTTAGAAATATTAGATTTAATAGATTAAACTAATTATAGTAAGACTCTATTTTAATATATAAACTCATTAAAATTATAATTGTAAATAAGGTTCAAATTTGCTATAATTGTTATGATATAGATATAAAAGGAGTGATGGTAATGAAAATAGCAATAGGTGCTGATCATGCAGGGTTTGAGTACAAAAAAGCAATCACTGAATTTTTACAAGAAAAAGGATATGAAATCATGGATTTCGGAACAGATTCTAATGAGGCTGTTGATTATCCTGATCACGCTGTTTTAGTCGCTAAGGCTGTTAATATGGAGAAGGCTGATTTGGGGATTCTTATATGTGGAACTGGAATTGGTATGAGTATAGCTGCTAATAAAGTTAAAGGTATTAGAGCCGCTTTAATTACATCAAGTTTTACAGCTGAGTCATCTAAAACTCATAATCACGCAAATGTCATTACTTTTGGTTCTAGAGTAAATACAATCGCTGAAGTTTTAAGTTTCATAGAAATTTTTATGAAAACAAAAGAATCTAATGAAACCCGTCATCAACAAAGAGTTGATAAAATCGGAAAATATGAGGTCGAAAATGAGTAAAGTAGTCGTTTTTGATCACCCACTTATTCAACATAAGATGAGTATAATTCGTAACAAGAATACCGATACGAAAACTTTTAGAGAAAATGTTAATGAAATAGGTTCTTTGGTAACTTATGAAGTTACTAGAGATCTCCAAACTAAAGAAATTGAAATAGAAACACCGATATCATTTACAAAAGCGAAAATTCTAGCTAAAGATGTGGTAATAGTACCAATACTTAGAGCTGGGTTGGGAATGGTAGATGGTATTCAAAATGTAATTCCTACAGCAAAAGTTGGTCATGTGGGAGTTTATCGAGATGAAACAACACTAATGCCTCATGAGTACTATTTAAAGTTTCCTATAGGAATAGAAGAAGCTACAGTTTTAGTTGTTGATCCTATGTTAGCTACAGGGGGATCAGCTATAGCTACAATAGATAGAGTAAAACAACATGGAGCTAAAGATATTCGTTTTGTAGGATTAGTTGGCTGCCCTGAAGGTATAAAAGCTTTACAAGATAAGCATCCGGATATTGATATTTACGTGGTTTCAATTGATGAAAAATTGAACGAGGTAGGTTATATAGTGCCTGGATTAGGAGATTGTGGAGATCGCTTATTCGGCACCAAATAAATATGAGAAACAAAGGAAAAAAATCAGTTTACTATGTTTTTAATTTAGTTGTACAGTTTTTTGTGGAAACATTTGTCGCAATGGTAATCGGATATTTCTTAGGAAAATATCTCGATAGTCTATGGTTTCCGGAAAAAGAAGTGCTAGTATATGTTCTTTTAATCTTAGGTATATTTGCGGGATTAAGCAATTTTATTAAAAGAGCAATTTCTTTAAGTAACAAGGGAGAAAACGATGAAAAAGACCAATCTAATTGAAAAAATATTTCTTTTTTCATGGCCTTATGTGATAGTTGTTTCATTGGCTATTTATATTATTACCCAAAATTGGGATTTTGTTTTAAGTTTTATTTTGGGAGCGGCTTCTTCATTGTTAATGAATTCTCTTAATTATCGAATTATGAAGAATCTATATAAAAATAACCCTGGGTTGATTAAATCTCGTCAAGTTTTAATTTATTTTGCTAAGGTTATTTTTTATGGAATACTCTTATACATAACACATAAAGATCCGGAATGGAATGTTTATTTTGCTTTTGCAGGAATACTTACGTATCAAATCGTTGCTTTTCCGGTCACTATAATCTCTGCTAGAAAAGAGGGCGATGGAGATGCTTGAGTTTACAATTTTTGAATCATTGTCACCACAGGTGAGATCAACAATAATCATAATTTTAACTCTCGCAGTAGTTTTCATTATTGTCGGAATTAAAGTTAAGAAACTTGATCCACATAAAAC
>JAQUZK010000216.1 GCA_028691335.1 Candidatus Izemoplasmatales bacterium | reverse complement strand
CCTTTCAGTTTCCTCAGAGGTTCTTTTTGTATCTATTTCTGTTTTGTAATTATCTAAATGTTTTTTTATAAGATTTCTAACAACATTTCTATTATTTTTAATTTTAAAATTTTGATTAACAATTTCTAATATATTATTAAAATCATCTAAGTTATTCTTTAATCTATCATAAATATTTAAAGCTTTATAATATTCTTCATTACTTTCTAATTCTAATTTTAAATTTGCGTAAATTTGATTTAAAGCATTTTTTCTTTTTTTATCTTCCTCAGTATTTTCTGTAGATATTTCAGATTTTATGATTGGATGATAAAAATTCTTATCCACTGGTATTATTTCTAGAATTTTAATATCTAATTTTTCTCTTGTTTCGGCGACCAATATTTGATGATTAACATATGAAATTAAATCATTAAAATACTTTTTAATCTTTTGAGCGAAAATATCCTTATTTTCTATATCATCATAATACTTTGTATCGCCATTATCGAATAAATTCCCATCTCTAACCTTTTTATTTATAGCTCCTTGTTCAATATAGTTGATATATTCTTTCTGAAATGTTTCAGCATTTGAATTGTATTTGATTTTGTTTTCTTCAATCAATGAGGCATAGTATCTTTTGTCTCCACTTGCTATTAAGTTTAGTAGCAAAGATTTTCCTGAGCCATTATCTCCAATTATTGCATTTAATCCATTTGCAAGAGGATATTCAACATCATTTATATTGATAGACTTAATAAAATATTCATTTTCATTATGTATTCTATTCACTCTTGAATTGAATGAAGTAATTGACATCAATAAGCCCTTAAAAGTAGGCAAACATTTAAAGGATGTGAAGTCTCTTTCTTTACCGTTTGGAGAACTATGGAAAGGATAGTTTTCCCAAGTATGACAATCACTTCCAGTTATTATCGGAAAATCTAAATCAACCTTTCTCAAACTGTTTTTTACTATTCCCTCAACTCTCGGATAATTATATTCCAAAGAGTCAATGTATCCAATTTTTATAAATTGTGATGGATTTTCAGTTGCATTTGATAAACTATCTGTATCTCCTTGAGTGTTATCTAAAGCTTGCTTTTGATGTACTATTAAAATAACTTCGATACTTATTACCTTTAATATTTCCTCAAATTCCTTAATAGAATAAGCATCATCACTTGTTTCCAACTTTCTAACAGAAAATATTTTGTTTTCAATTTCTTTAACTTTTTCTTGGTCTGCATCATTAAAGATAGCAACTATATGACATTTAGGTTTATCTTCTTCTAAAATAACATTAAATTCAACACCTGGTAAGTTGTTTTTAACTATTGAATTATCTTTTTCTGCTATTTTGTCATTTAAACTTTTATATAAATTATAGTCAAATCTATTATGGTCAGTTATCGCACATAATCTTATATTATTAGTTTCAAGACCATTTAGAAGAGTATCTATATTTTCTAAAGTAGAGTTTTGAACGATTGCACCATCTTTGTATTCACTAAAAACCGAATGTATATGCAAGTCTATTTTTATTATATCATTTAACATTTTCCACCACCTTAAACATATATTAATTAAAGTTTACCATATTTTAACTTTTTTCGACACGAAAAATGCTTGAAATGATTATTTTATTGCACCAAATTTTAATTGTTATTGCAATAGTCCGCTAAAAGTCCGCTTTTTTGAGCAAAGAAAAAAGATTGCATCTCTACAATCCTATATACTATATGGTGTCCCCTAGGGGATTCGAACCCATGACCCACTGATTAAGAGTCAGTTGCTCTACCGACTGAGCTAAGGAGACATATACACTGGTGAACGATGTAGGATTCGAACCTACGACCTCTACCCTGTCAAGGTAGCGCTCTAACCAACTGAGCTAATCGTCCACAAAGCATACTTATTTTACAATATATTCCTGTTTATGACAACTACTTTCAATGATGTTTCAACTTTTTTGTGAAGAAAAGTTGAACATCAGGGGTTTTAGCATTATTTTCGAAGTGATTTACATCACGTTTTGAAATTCCCTAATTTCAAAAGGGGTGTATTCTAAATTTCTGCTAATGCTTGTCCCATTTCATGAACCCTATGTTTATGATCAACAGCTAGGAGTGCGAAAGTAATAGATTAATTAATGTATTAAAACTTTAATTTACCTTTCATTCCTTTTAAGCCATTATAATTTTGTAAAATATTGGTTTCAAAAGAATATACTTTTTTACTTTTTCTTTTGAAATCTTTTATTGCTAGTGAAATTAAATCATCTAGTAAAGTTGTATAATTTTTGCCTATTGGTTCCCATAAGTAAAATGCAAGTGAACCTGGAATTAAGTTTATTTCATTAACATATACTTTTTTGTTTTTCTTATCTACTAAGAAGTCAATACGGCATACTCCTGAACAATTAAGGATTTTAAATACTTTTTTAGCTAAATCCCTTACTTCTTTTCTCATGGTATCATCAATTGTAGCTGGAATCTTCCTACTAGCAGAAGCCATTCCTTTAGATTTGCCACCTTTAGCATTACCTAAATATTTTTCTTTATATGTCAAGAAATCATCT
>JAQUZK010000215.1 GCA_028691335.1 Candidatus Izemoplasmatales bacterium | reverse complement strand
ATTTTACTTCTAGAATAAAAAGTTCCGTTTAATTTAAAATCTTGCGATAAAACTTTTATACAAAATTCTTTTGGAATATCAACTCCCAAATGAATAAGCTTATCGTGGGCTTTATTTATAATTTCATTCATTTTGTTTTCATCAACAATATCTTCTATTTGTTCAGACTCAACTAAAAGTTCTTTATACCAGTCAACTTCATCTACAAAATAGAAAACATTTAATTCATCTATATATGTTATGCCTTCAGTGCTTTCAGTTTTTTTGAGCATATAGATAAATAAATTAGGATAGAAACTAAAAATACTATTTATATCTTCTAGTGTCAAATAGAAATCGCTTTTTGAAAAAGCTCTTATTAATCTAGTCAAAGTTCCATTGCGTGAATTATAAAATTCATTAAATAGAAAGAAGTATTTTCTTTCAATCTGCCTTATTCTTTCTCTGGTCATACCTAATTTTTGTGCAGTCTGCTCTAAGTTATATCCTTTCTCTCGATAACACATTGCTTCAACATATTTTTCCCATAAAGAATTAGGTATATTTGAGGCATTCACTCTTTGGATTAGGAGTTTAAATTTTTCGTTCAAATAAACTGGCAAACTATGTTGCAATACTTTTATGTAGTCAATAATTATTTGTCTATAATTATAAATGCTTTCTAAAGATTTTAATGTTAGTTTATCCACTTCACGAAGTGTTGAAATCTTTTCTTTTTGAAAATATGGAACAACTTCATATGGAAGAAGGAATCTAATTTTGGCATTTTGATTATCCTCATTAACATTTAAAAACAATTCTTTAATTGTTTTACTAAATTCTGCCTTATCTTTTTTCTTTTTTTCATCTTCCATAAACATTAATAAAACTTCTTTTAATGTTTCTTCATTATTCAAAATATCTATTAACTCTTGTTCTGTAAAAATATTAAGAAAGTTTAAAAACAGCATTGCATCGCTATCATTTAATATTTTATCTTGATTAGGATCAACAAGTTGCAGGTTAGATGTAAAGTTTAAATCAAACTCCGTAAAAGAATTAAGATACGATATGTAGTTGCTAATACCATTTCTAATAATATCTTTCATAAAATCAAGGCCCATAACCGTAAGCACTTTTATAAAATCTTTTCTTTTTGATACTAATAATTTATTTAGGTCAAATAAGTGCTGCTCCGCTTTTTGTGTTGGGAATTCGATCAATAGCTCATGAATTGTTGATTTTAAAACATTTCTTTCACTTTTCAATAACTTTTTCAAGTTACCCATGTTAATTGAATTCATTTTAAAAGTTTGTTGTAAAAAAGAATATATATCTTTTATATCTAAAATATTTTTATTCTCCTCATTAAAGAAATTTAATATTTTAGTTAAAAGTTTACTTTTTAATGTTTTATTTGTCTTAGTAAAGTAATAGTATTCTTCATCATCACTTTGGAATATAGATTTATACTTATTTTCTTTTGCTTTTGAGGGTGGTAAATCAGCTTCGGGCTGTGTAGAAGGATAATTAGACTTTTCTTCATTTTTATTAGCATTATCAATGTTTAAATCTAATACTTTTAATTCAACGAAATTTTTGGTTATAATCTCTTGATTGTCAAAAAGAGAAATAAAAAATGAATAGGAAAAAGGGTCCTTAAACTTATTCTTTATCGCTTTAAATAAAAAATAAGCATTCTGAGGACCGATACAATTTTCCTTCATGTAATCCAATGTTTCTTTTAGAATTTTTAATTCTAAATCATTTATCATTGCTGATTTCCCCCATGAATTATTTATCACATTATAGCATATTTGAGTTTATTTACAATTAACTTAGCTTAATTTATCTTAATTGCGTAATATTATGACTCTTCAAAACAGATCATAAACAGAATTTTAACTTATTAATACAATTTCAGAGCCTTCTTCTTTTAAATTATTGAACTTAAATTGGTCTTTATAACGAATGGCATTACATATTGAAATTGAAACTGAGTGAAAAAAATTAATCGACAAGTAATGCAATCAAATTTAATACAAATTAAAAATTTCTATGTTATACTTATTAATGTATTTAAAAAAATAGAGATGTTCAACTAAACTTAATTTTGAAAGTTATTACAATAAAGAAACTAAAGAGTTATAGTAGCAATAATAAGTGCAAAAAATAATTTTTATGATATAATTTAAGCAAACAATTGATTTCAAAAGAGAAGGTTTATAGGGTTTAATGAAATTAAAAATCAGTAAAGTTTTAATTGTTTATACAATCTTGTTATTAATTATTGCAGCTTTAGGTGCAACATATATTTTGTATTCAAAAAATTATAACAATGTTTATGGTTATCCTTCAATTGAAAATCACACTTTAAATCTTGAAAATGCATCGCTAGATAATAAAAGAATTCCTATAAGATTATATGGTGAATGGGAATTTTATTACAACCAATGGATAGTAACTGACAGCGAAGACGAAGCTATCCCAACCGGCACAATCAATGTGCCTGAAAAGTGGAGCGGCAGAAACTACAATGGTCAAATCTTGCCAAGAAATGGTTTTGCTTCCTATAAGTTAAACA
>JAQUZK010000026.1 GCA_028691335.1 Candidatus Izemoplasmatales bacterium | reverse complement strand
TAAGCAAAGATTTAAGTCAAGCAAAAGATAATCAAATCAACAGAATCAAAGGTGATTTGCTACTCCAATATCAACACGATATAGATAAATCAAAACCTGAAATTGATTTATACAGTTATGAATTAGAAAAAAGAGTAAATGTAAATATAGATAGAACTATGTCTCTAATCGAAAATGCTAATAAGTTTTATACTAAATACAAAAAACAAAAAAACGCAATTAGCTTTATTGAAGATCAAATTAGTCTAACAAAAAAAGACATCTTATATTTTGAAAACCTATTAGTTCAAATTGATGATAACTTCAATATAAAGGACTTGGAAGAAATTCAAGATGAGTTGATATCAAACAAATACATTTTAAGAAAGAAGCCCCAAAACAAAAATAAAAAACCGAATTATGATACATATTATGATGAACTTGGAATACCTATTCTAGTTGGTAAAAATAATCTTCAAAACAATTACATAACCCATAAAATCTCAAAGAAAGATCAAATGTGGTTTCATGTTCAAAATCAAAGCGGTTCTCACACTGTTGTTCAAAGTGAGTCTGATTTAAATGAAATAACAATTAGAACCGCTGCAAATCTCGCTGCATATTTTTCTAAGAGCAAACACTCAAGTTCAGTCCCTGTAGACTATACAAAGATTCGTTACGTAAAAAAAATACCCGGGGAGTTTGGATCGTATGTAAGTTACACTAATCAAAAAACCATTTATATTGATCCTGATATGGAACTAATAAAAAAACTAAGGAAAGGCTAACCCCTTCCTTATTTTTTATTTTCAATCTCTTCAATAATCAAATTGATAAAATCATCAACTTTAACTGTAGTTTGTTCTTGTTCACCATATCTACGATAAGTGATTTCATTACTTTCTACTTCCTTATCACCAACAACTAATTGATAAGGTATTTTCTTTGTTTGAGCTTCTCTTATCTTGTATCCTAGTTTTTCATCGCGATCATCTAATTCGACTCTAATCTTATGGTTTTGGAGCTTTTTCATCAAATCTTTAGAAAAATCAAGATGGTATTCATTGTTTACAGGAATCAATTTCACTTGGACAGGCGCCATCCATGTCGGGAAAGCTCCACCATAATGTTCAATTAAAATACCAATAAATCTTTCAATTGATCCATATAATGCTCTATGCAACATAACTGGTCTTTTCTTTTCTCCAGCAGCGTCTATATAATTCAAATCAAATCTTTCAGGTAGATTCATATCTAATTGAATTGTTCCACACTGCCAAATTCTTTTCATAGAATCTCGCAACTTAAAATCTAATTTTGGGCCATAAAATGCCCCGTCACCAGGATTAACTTTATAAGGTTTACCGATAGACTCAAGCGCATCAGCTAAAGCTTTTTCTGCTCTATCCCAAGTTGCTATTTCTCCAATGTATTTATCTTCTGGCCTTGTTGACAGTTCTATATGATATTCTAACCCAAATACAGAATACATATATTCAAACAGCCTAACTAATTCTTTTACTTCTTGAACAATCATATCTTCTGTCATGAAAATGTGAGCATCATCTTGAGTAAAGTTTCTAACCCTAAACAACCCGTTTAAAGCTCCACTCGCTTCATGTCGGTGTACAAGTCCTAATTCTCCAACCTTTAAAGGAAAGTCTTTATATGAATGTATATCTCTTTTATATACAAGCATACCTCCAGGACAGTTCATAGGTTTAATCGCAAATTCTTGATCATCTATCTCAGAAATATACATGTTTTCTCGATAATTATACCAATGTCCAGATACTTCCCAAAGTTCCTTGTTAAGCATAATAGGAGTTTGAATTAACTTGTAACCTTCTTTTATATGTACATCATACCAGAAATTCTCTAACTCTCTTCTTAGTATCATACCATTTGGTAACCAAAAAGGAAATCCTGGACCGTACTCACTAAGCATAAATAAATCTAACTGTTTACCTAACTTACGATGATCTCTTTTCTTTCTCTCTTCAAGATTAGCTAAATGTTCATCTAATTCTTCTTTTGAGAAAAAAGAAGTTCCATAAACTCTAGTAAGTTGCTTATTTTTAGAATCGCCACGCCAATAAGCACCAGCTAAACTTAAAAGTTTAAAATTTTTAATCCACTTTGTGCCCGGTAAATGGGGCCCTCTGCACAAATCTGTAAAGTGACTTTGTCGATAAATACTTATTTCTTCATCCTTTGGTAAATCTCTTATAAGTTCCAACTTATATTCATCGTCTTTAAACAATTCCATAGCCTGATTATAAGAAACGACTTCTCTTTCAATCTTAGAGTTTTGAGAAGCAATTTTTTTCATTTCTTTCTCAATTGTTTTAAGATCAGATTCAGTTAACACATCATCACCTAAATCAATATCATAGTAAAACCCATCTTCGATAACTGGTCCAACACCAAATTTTGCATGAGGATATAATTTCTTAACTGCTTCCGCAAGCAAATGAGCTGAAGAATGTCTAAGCACATCCAAAGCTTCTTCATCTTTTTCTGATATAAAAGCTACTTTTGAATCTTCAGAAATAACTCTGTCCATATCTAATATCTTGTCGTTAACTTTCGCAGCGATACTATTTTTCTTTAAAGATATGGAAATATCTTCGGCTATTTCAAATAATGATTTTGGTTCGTTGTATTCTCTAAATGAACCATCTGGTAAATTAATCTTCATATTTTTCCTCCTAAAAATAAAAAAATCGCCCTATCCAAAGGGCGATTAAAATTCGCGGTACCACCTTAATTTATTACTCTTTCCGTTAACGCCTGGTACGGACTTTTTCAAAAGTCACTCAGAGGTGGTAATTACTAATGCTTTATGAGTAGCTTTCACCATCCTACTCTCGCTTTAAATAAAGTAAACTAATAATATTGTCCTCTTCATCGTTTATAATAACATTATATATCTTTTCGCTTTTTTGTCAAGAAATATGTGGCATTTCTGTCAAAACAAATTCCACTGTCATTCTTTTTATTCTTTCTATTATTCTGAATGAAGAAATCGTCTCTAAGTTATTATCATTTTTCCTAAATGATTTAGCTAAATCATTATAGATAAGATTAGATGAGAAAAAAGTTGGCTTATTATCTAACAATCGATGTTGAAGAATAGGACCTAAAACTTCATCTCTTATAAACTCACTAAAATACTCTCCGCCAATATCATCCAACATTAAAACTTCTGTTTCTTTTAAAGCAGTAATCTTTTCTTCAAGTGTTCCATCACCAATCGAAGATTTTAACTCGCGAGCTAAGTCAGGATAATAAGCAAAATATACTTTATGACCTAATTTTGCTAGTTCATTCGCCATAATGGCTAAAATATAAGTCTTTCCTGTTCCATACTTTCCTGATATATACATACCTTTAACAAAATTATCTTTATTATAATCTTTTAAAAATTTTAGCATATAGTTATTAATAGTCTTACGAGTATCACCAATTAAATCATAATCATCTAAACTAGCATTAAAAATCTTTTTCGGAACATACATGGCATAAATATTATCAATAGCTGTGTTGAATCTATTATATTTACATCTTGTATAAGTTAGCTCAATATACTTCTTGTTATACTCTAGGTTTGGAGTAAATCCAACAGTTGATAATTTACAATCATCTATACCTTTACATTTAGAGCATATGTTCTTTTCATCTCTAAAGGTTAAAAAAACATTAAGCGATCTAATAACATCTTCATGTTTTAAATCGTTATCAATTATAAATTTTGCAATGACGGGATCTTGCATTAAACCATCAACCAAAGAATCATAATCTATTTCTTGATCCGGATAGTTAATATAATCCTTAATAGGTTTCATAATTAATTGCTCACCTCATTTTCCTTTAGATACTCTTCTAACCAGTCTGGTTTTACATCAGACTTGTAATCCTTTTTATTTTTTGATTTATCTTTAATACTATCTAAATGCTTAATATAGTCTAAAGCAATTTCTACTGAATCAATATTTTCTCTTTTCCACGCCATTCCAACTTTTTGAATATACGAGTAACTTGGAAGAGAATTACCTTTAAGTTTAACAATGTACGCTAAAAGAACATTTATAACTCCAGAGTTCAGACCAACCTCATCAATTAATCTTTCGACATGTCTTAAATCAGCAGTAGATACTAATCCGTCTCCAAGCTCAGCCAATAGATCTTTTGGAGTAATCGTTTTAAAATAATCCGCAATATTATCCGTATTAACTATTTTTACCGGAACTTCTTCTGGCATAGGATCGCTAGGTGAAACTTTATAGTTTGATCTAGCATTTTTGGCTAAAACTTCTATGTTTAATACATTTTGATCATCAAGAGACTTTAGAAATACTTCAGCCATAGCTAACTCATCTAACCCATAGACATATGATAATTGTTCGATTTTTGATTTCAATGCTTCTGTTAAATTTTCGCAATCATAAAACTCACTAGGAACAGAATCAGAGAACAATCTCCAATTAAAACTATAATTAGTTATATTAGCAAAACTCTTGGTCTTATTTGATAACAAATCTCCCTCATACTCAGAATCAACAATTTCAAGAGCAGGAAACACTTCATTAAATGCTTTCGATATATTGTACTTCTGTTTTTTATTTGGTGCTTTAACTTTAAAAATCTTAAGTAATTTTTTAAATCTTGTCTTTGTGATTGAAGCTATAAGATATTCCCCTAATATACCATCGTTAATAAAACTACGTGCACTTAAAGGAAGTTTAATCTCATAAGTAAAATTATCATTAGCAAAAAAAGTGATCAAAAGACCAATAGCTTCTAGTTTGAACCTTTCTCTTTCAATTTCTGATGATTTCATATCTAGTAGTGACTCTAAGTCAGAGTGAAGATATTCATCAGAAATCAAATCTTGTCGATTCATTAAATTCATTAAGGTCATATAAATTGTGAACGCCTTTTGTCCAATAATCGGTTGATAAAGTAATGTTAATACTTGATAATCTATTTCAGAACATAAACCTTCACCTGAAACTACAAAAGTATCACTTCTTCTTAATGTTTCCAAACAAATCCTCCTATGGATGCAATGATACACCTTTAAAATTCAAAAGTTTTTTAAGTTTTTGATAAAATGAGACAGCTTTATTTCTAGGACGATTAAAGCCGAAAGCGGTAAACCAATTAATCTTAAAATCAACTCCTATTTCAACAGGTGTAATTTCAGAAATTACAACAATGGCATCAAACCCATTACCTAACATATATATCTCTTTATGAACTTTATCAATATTTTTAATTTCCATTTTTTCTTCGCTAGCTATTTGTTTTAGTGCTTCCAGGACTTGAGTAAAATTATTACGATAATAATTAGTCCTTAAATCAGGATCTCTACTTAACTCTCTAGTTTCGATGGAATTTGCTAAAAGACTTTTAATTGACATCTATTTTCTCCTTTATTAAATTTAATATTTTCTTAAATTGATAATATGAAAACTCTCTAGATTTAGAATTATCAATTACATAATCACTGATTTTACATTTCTCAGAAAGCGACATCTGAGAAGCAATTCTCTTTTGTGCGTCCTCTACAGAAAAACTATCTCGTTCTATAAGTCTTTCAATCTGAATTTCTTCATCAATATAAACACAAATAATTAAGTCACAATACGATTCCATTTTAGCTTCATAAAGAAGAGGAATGTCCAAAACAACTAATTTTTCAGATCTTTCGTATTCCTTAAGTAACTTAATATATTCTTCCTTAACATAGGGATGAGCTATGCTATTCAATAGTTTAATCTTATCTTGATTATTAAATACTATATTTGCTAGAATCGTTAAATCCAAATCTTTTAAATTAAATGCATTCTTTATTTCATTATACAATAATTCATTGGTTTTTAATAGATTTTTATAGATTTTATCTGCATCTAATACAATAATACCTTCATCCTCAAAAAAACCACTCACCAAAGATTTGCCAGAAGCAATTCCTCCAGTTAATCCTATCTTAATCATAATTCTTTCCTCTTTTGGCAGTTAGGGCATAAATAGGTACCTCTTCCACCAACCTTTATTTTAATAATCTCAGTAGAACAAACTGGACATGGTTTTCCAACCAAAGTATGAACATTTAGTTCATTTTGAAAACGTCCATCTACTCCTAAACTAGATTGGTATGTCCTAATTGTTGTTCCACCTAAAGCTATAGCTTTATTAAGTATTGTTCTCGCGTTCTTTATTAAATTAGACACTTCATCAAAACTTAAGTGAGATGCAATCTCTTGAGGATGAATTTTAGTCAAGAACAGTGTTTCATCAACATAAATGTTGCCTAAGCCTGTTATAACGGTTTGATCTAACAATACTGTTTTAACAGGTCGATTAGCTTTTCTAAACTTTTCATAAATTATATTGACATCAGCATTCTCATCATTAGCTTCAAACCCTAATTTGCTAAGGCTTTCTAATTGAAATTCTGTTCCTTTGAAAACAAGTTCCATAGTTCCAAATTTCCTTACATCATGGTAAGATAAGAACTTTCCATTATCAAGTTCAAATATGACATGCTCATGTTTACTCAATTCTTTCAATGAATTTCTAATAAAATACTTACCTTCCATTCTAAGATGACTTACTAGGACATAGTCATCTAGTTGAAACAATAAATATTTTCCATATCTCAAGATGTCATTAAACTGTTGACCGATAATTTTGTCTTTAAAAGAATCTAAGTCATCCTTAATTATATTGGGGTAAGGAGCGATAACTTTTCTTATCTTTTGGCCAATTAAGAAATTCTTTAGTGTTTCTTTTACAGTCTCAACCTCTGGTAATTCAGGCATTTTATTTCACCTCAAAAAGATTCTTGCCGCTGGAATAGTTTGTAATAAGCTTCGTGTTAAAGTCGACAGCATTTTCCATAGTTTTCTTAGTTATCTCTGTTACTTTATCCAATTCATCAGGTAGTGCTTCAATAATCACTTCATCATGAATTTGCATAATAATCTGTGATTTTAAATTTTCCTTTTTAAAATTATTTTTAATCTTAACCATAGCTATTTTTAAGATGTCAGCTGCAGTTCCCTGTATTGGAGCGTTCATAGCGATTCTTTTTCCAAATTGTTTAGTCATGTAATTCTTAGAGTTGATTTCTGGTATATATACTTTTCTGTTAAATAAAGTTTTTACATATCCATTATTTTCAGCAAATTCAATTTGTTTGTCCATATATGTTTTTATCTCCGGATAAGTTTCGAAATAACTATTAATGAACTTTTCCGCTTCTTTAGGACTAATGTCTAAATCTTCACTTAAACCCCATGCTGTTTTACCATAGATTATGCTAAAATTAATAGCTTTAGCTATTGATCTTTCATAATCTGATATACTGTCTTTTCCAAAAATTTTCTTTGCTGTTTCATAGTGAATATCTAAATCATTATCAAAAGCTATTTTTAAGTTTTTAATATTTGCTAACTCACAAACTACTCTAAGCTCAATCTGAGAATAATCAAATGACAAAAAATTATTATCGCTGGATACAAAAACTGTTCTTAACTCTTTACCTTCTTCGGTTTTAATTGGTATATTTTGAAGATTAGGTTCTTTTGATGAAAGTCTTCCCGTCTTAGTTAAAGCCTGCTGATATATAGTATGTATTCTAGAATCTCCCTTAAGTTTTAGCGATTCTACTAAACCATTATAATATGTAGAATGAAGTTTTGAATATGTTCTGTAATCAATAATCTTTTGAATAATAGGATGAATTTTTTTAAGTTTGTTAAGAACTGATATGTCAGTTGAATAACCACTTTTATTCTTTTTATTTGATGGTAACCCTAACTTTTCAAAAAGAACTTCACCTAGTTGTTTTGGACTGTTTATATTAAATTCGAAATTCGCAAGATTATATATCTCTTTCTCTAACTTAGTGATGTTTTGAACTAAGTTTTGTCCGAAACTATGTAATTTTTCTTCATCTATTGTTATACCTTGAAACTCCATTTCCGATAGAAGCTCTGCTAAAGGCATTTCTATATCATTTAATAAACTATACTGCTCCGACTCCTTAATTTTTTCTAAAGCTAAGTCTTTTAGGTCTTTTATTGCTTTTACTTTTGTTATTACATGCTTTGTTAAACGTTCTTCTTCAGGTAGTTGATAACTTGCTCCTTTTCCATATATAAACTCATCAGATATAACATCATTGTTATCAAGAGAACTGACAACCAAAGAAATATCATCTTGTTTTATTAATGGATTAATCAAATAAGCCGCAAGTAATAAATCAAAAACTATATTATTAATTTCAATACCATCCCACAGCAAAGAAACCTTAAGTTTTTTTAGATCATAAGTGAATTTTTTGATTTTTTTATCAGATAGATATGACCTAAATTTAGAGCTTTTTATAGCTAAATCATATGGAATATAAAAGCTATCTTCATCTATTATCAAACCAAATCCAATTTTAGAATCTGAATGATAATTACTTCCAAAAGTTTCTAAATATATATATGAATCTTTATAAACAAGTGAGTCTAATTCTTCTATCTTTGAAAATACCTTATAATCATTTTTTATAACTTTTGAGTCCTTTTTTAAATTTTTAATAAAAGAATTAAAGTTCATTTTTTTATAAAAAGCAACCAACTTCTCCTCATCATATCCTGTATATTTTGATTTTTCTATTTCAATTTGATTATCAAAATCAATTCTAATTGTCGCTAATTCCTTAGAAAAGAAAGCTAACTCTTTATTGTCTAAGAGTTTTTCTTTTAATTTACCTTTAACATTTTCGATATTATCATATAGATTTTCAATAGTACTATACTCATCTAAAAGTTTTAAAGCTGTCTTATCGCCAACACCAGGAACTCCAGGTATATTATCAGAACTGTCTCCAACTAAAGCTTTATAATCAGTGACTTGATTTGTGCTAAATCCAAGTTTATTCTTTACATAATCAGGAGTGTATATTTCCACTTCTTTTAGGCCTTTTCTTGATATTAACTGTGAAACATTATTATCTAAGAGTTGTACTAAATCATGATCATTTGAATAAATCATTATAGAGTCAAAGTCGTTTTTATAGTGAGTTGCAACATAGCCTATTATATCATCAGCTTCCATATATTTTTGTTCGTAGTAATATACACCTAAAGCATCTAAGTATTCTTTCATATATGGAAATTGTTCTTTTAATTCTACTGGCGTATCTTTTCTAGTACCCTTATAATCATCATAAACTTCATGTCTATGTGTCTTTCCATCAGTATCCAAAGCCACTAAAACATGTGTGTAATCATCTTCTAATAATTTAGTAATTGCGTGTGCAAATCCGAAAATCCCGTTTGTGTAGAGCCCTTCTTTTGTTTGCATTAGATTTCCAGTATATGCTGTAGCATAATACGAACGGAATAATAGATTGCTGGCATCAACTAGTAATAGTTTTTTCATATAAATTCACCTCTTGTGTCTCGTTAAATTATTTTACCATAATTAGAGAAAAAATGCACTTATCCAGTGCATTTTATTATTATCTATTATTCTTTTTCAACAATATTAATAAACCCTTTAAAATTAGTGTCTCATCAATTATTATCAATTCTTCGCAATATGGGAAAACTATTTTTGAATGTCCACCAGTTATTATAACTTTCAAATCTTGCTTATTAGTTTCTTTTTTTACTCTTCTAATAAGTCCATCAATCATCGATGCATGTCCGAAAATAAGTCCTGATTTAATACAATCAACTGAATTCGTTCCTAAAACTTTTTTAGGTGCCTGCAACTCAACTTGTGGTAACAAAGAAGTCTTAGATATTAATGCATTTCTACTAGTTGTTAAGCCAGTAGAAATTATTACCCCTTTTAGCACTTTATTTTCTAAAAACGTGAAAGTCGTAGCGGTTCCTAAATCAATTATAAGACACGTTTCATCATAGATATTAGTAGCAGCCACAGAATTTGATATTAAGTCTGCACCAACCTCTTTAGGGTTGTCTGAATTAATTTTAATACCTGTTTTAACTCCTGTGCCAACAAATAAAGCTTCTATATTAAATCTATCAAGAAAATAGTCTCTAAAAACTTCATTAAGTTCTGGAACAACTGATGAAATTATCAATCCTTCACAACTACTAATTAAAGAATTCATAAAAATTGAATATTCATCAGAAGATTTATTTTTTTCTGTATTTATTCTATAAATCTTTTCAATGGTTTCACCCGTTTGCGATAAACCGATTGTAATTGTTGTATTACCAATATCGATCGCTATTTTCATTCTGATTCAACCTCACTATAAATATTATTGTTATTAATACTAAGATAATTAGATAATCTAACAACAATTACACTACCTATTATCGCCGCTAAACTCATCTCTATAAGACTTGCCCAAGGTATATTAAGCGCGAAAAGCAAAAGAACATAAGGAACAAAATCATCAACATAGTTCCCTGTTCCTAAAACCATAGAATATGATGTAGACATTAGCGCTAATACCATAATAGTATGAATAAGAGTTAATATGAAGAAACTTATACCAGTTCCAATTAATCTATTCTTCGTAATTTTAACAAAAAACTTAGTAACATCATAGATCATTAGTCCAAATAAAAATCTAGGTAATATCGCTACCCAAGGGTAAATAAACAAAGGACTAGCGTATAAAAACGCCGCGATATTCGAAACAACCCCAAAAGCAAGGCCTAAATACACACTAAACTTTCTTCCTAGTAAAGCTCCACCTATTAATACAGGTATATGTATAATTGTCGCTTCAACAGGAGGAGTTAAGGATATCTTAATAAATCCCAAAGTGCTTCCTAATACACTAGGCACTAAGCCTAAGGTTGCAATAATGGCAATAAACATAGCTAAAATTGTCATTTTACGAGTTTGTTCTCTTTTTGTAATAGTTTTTTTCATAATTTTTTCCTTTCCAAGCCACTTTTTGTGGTCTCCTAAGTTAAATTTTATTTATATTTAATTTTTATACATTACTTTTAATTTCTTTTATTTTCTCCCAATCAATTTCTTTTAACATAGCTAATATTTGGGCTTTAACTGCTTCATAATCATCTAAATGTATAACTGAAGTAGTTGAATGGATGTATCTTGAAGGCATCCCAATAGTACAAACCAAAACTCCTTCACGAGATAACTGTACAGCAGCTGCATCAGTTCCTCCTAAAGAATTATAGTATTGATACTTAATATCATTTTTATCAGCTGTTTCTTCAATAAACTTCTTCATACCTTGATGAATCAAAGCTCTAGGATCATAAAATCTAACCATAAATCCAGCTCCTAAAGTTCCGCCTACTTCTGTTTGTTCAAAAGTATCAGTACATGGAGAACAATCCACAGCTATAAATAAATCTGGTTGAAGTTTAAATGATGATGTTGTAGCACCTCTCAAACCAACTTCTTCTTGAACATTAGCTCCTGCAAACAAACGACATTTCAAATCTTCTTTATTCACAGATTCTAGGATATCTAAAGCCATAGCACTCCCAAAACGATCGTCCCACGCTTTAGAGAATATTTTTTTCCCATCTTTTGAAACCTTGTAATTGTTTTCAAAAACTACTTGTTGACCTATTCTAATTCCTAATTCTTTAGCGTGTTCGTAACTATCCGCTCCAACATCTAAAAAGAAATCATCAAAACTTGAGACTTGTGAAGTTTTGCCATCTCTTAATAAATGAGGAGGCTTAGCTCCAA
>JAQUZK010000214.1 GCA_028691335.1 Candidatus Izemoplasmatales bacterium | reverse complement strand
AAAACAGAAGGTAAGGCAGATAAATATCTTAGGGTAGATAGATCGTTAGGGAGTCACATCATACAAGTATTAAGGAAAAACTTGGCAGTAGAAGTATACATGTATGATTTTAGTTTGAATTTTTGTGTAGCTTTAGCAGCTGATTTTGCATAATTCTTATTGATATAATTATATCTAAAGACATAGTTCAAATAACTATTTCTTTTTTGTTTTTAAGTCGTTTTTAAATGCTTATAAAAACCTTATAAAATAAAGTAATTTTCTTTACATATTCACAAAAAAATGGTAGAATTAGTTAAGGATTGTTATACACTAAAAAAATAGCTTTAAGTTTATATTAAGACTACTATTTCAAATGAAAGGAGAAGTGCAAAACTAGGTCTATTTCATCATGAGTTTTGCTTGATTTGGTTAATGAATGAATTAAAAGTAAAACCCCAAACAACTGTTGCTGAAATAGCACCGTTATTGGACACTCTTCCTAAAAAAATAAAAGACCACTCTATTAGAGTGGCTGATTATTCTAAGTATGTTTATGATAAAGTTTTAGCATCTGATTCTTTTAGTGATTATAAACTTTTAAGTGCTAAAGAGTTTTATGATGTTATTAAATATCACGATTTAGGGAAAATTGGAGTACCTATTGAAGTTCTAGAAAAAGATGAATTAACTCCATATGAAGAACGCCAAATTATTAAACATACTTCTGTTGAAATGGATAATGAGGCTGGTGAAAAACCAAATGCATTTGCGGTTGCTTTAATTAACGTTATGCAATCCCATCATGAAATGTGGGATGGTTCTGGTTATCCTAGAGGGCTTGCTGACGAAGACATTCCTTTATATGCAAGACTATGTGCGATAGTAAATAGTTATGATAACATAACTTTAGAAAAATTAGCTGATGATTTTAATTATATGGATGCGCATGAATACGCAATGAAAAAATTAGCTTCTGAGAAAGCTTTAAAATATGATGGAGAATTAGTTGATTTCTTTCTAGCTGTTGAAAAAGACTTTTTAAGACTTTTAAAAGCTAATTTTGAAAAAGTAAGTATTTCAAAAGAATTTAAAGATATAAAAAAAGAAAAAAAAGAACAAAAAGAAAAAAAGGGATTGAGTTTAGAAGATATTGAATATATTCCAATTTATCCTTTTGAGTTTAGATATCAACCAGTACTTCATATTGAAGATCAAGAAGTAAGAATTGTTGATACAGAGTTTTTATTATTTGATCCAATTAAAGGAGTTATTACTAGTGAAGAATATTTTCAAGTAGCTAGTAAGTCTGCTAGACTTACTCAATTACTTGATATAGCATTTAATATTTTAATTGATGATATTTATAAAATTAAATACCAAATGACTAAAGAAATGATCGTTATTAAATTTTCACCAAAAATGGTTAGAAATATGAAACAATTCAAAGAACTACTTGCAAGATTTGAAGAAGTAGGTGTAATGAGTTATAATTTATGTTTTTCATTTTATGATGATAGCGGAATAACTCCTCATGATATTGATTTGGTAAAACATTGTGGTTGTAAGACTATGGGAGTTCTAGGCAGTGATGTGTATAATGCATTTAATGTTGTATCTAGTTTAGCTTTTGATTATTTTCAATTAAATCATAATTATTTTGTTGGATTATTTGAAGATGAAAGAAAACAAAATATGTTAAAGAAGTTAGATGAGTATATTAGATCTTGCAAAGCAAGATTAATAATTACACATGTAAATACTAGAAAAGAAGCTCTTTTCTTTTCAGAATTAGAAATGACAAGACTCCAAGGTAATTTTATTTGTAAACCACATGTAAAACTAGCATCTCGTACATTTAAGATTACTAGAAAGATAGGAGGTGAAACTCCGGATGAATAATGTAAGTATTAGTAAAAGAGTCAGAGGACGATTCAGACGAAGTTTTGCTAAGAAAGTAGCGATAACTGTTATTATTCTAATTCCATTATTCTTTGCTTTCTTGTATGTTGTATTCATGATTGGAGAAACTGATGGAGGGATGGTTACTATAAAAGTAGATGATACAAATTTAATTGGTAAATCAATTGAATTATCAGAAGAAAGTACTTTTGCGGACCCAAAATCAACTATTAAAGGAGATGGAATTTTACATCTTTCAGATACATCTTATCACTTTATTCAAAATGAGGCTTTTGCTTTAGGCGATGGCTCTAATAACGGTGATAAATATATTTGTTATTCATTTTACATTAAGAATTCTGGTGACGAAACACTAGATTATGAGTATAGTATTTCTTTTCCCATTGTTACAAATAATTTAAACAGTGCTGTGAGGGTGATGTTAATAACATCAAATGAGGAAAATGTTGAGACGAGTCGTGAGATTTTTGCTAAAGCTAAAGAAGGGACACAAACTGTAGCTGAAAGAATTGCGTATGCAGATGAACTTTATGACATACCTGATTATGAAGAAGCTAGTGTTTTTGTTACTGACACCCTTGTTGCTAAGGAAACAAGAGAAGCTTTAGGACCAGGCCAAAGCGATAGATATACTATTGTCTTATGGCTTGAAGGAACTGATTCTGAATGCGTTGATGCTGTAATCGATGGAACTTTAA
>JAQUZK010000213.1 GCA_028691335.1 Candidatus Izemoplasmatales bacterium | reverse complement strand
GTGTTCAATGAATGAGAACAATCTAAAAATTAAGGTTAATGAACTTAGAAATGAGGGTTATGGCTATAAGAAGATTGCTAGTGAACTCTCAATGACTGTAAGTAAGGCCAGATATATGTGTATGAAAACACTTGATGCAGATATGCTGATAGGTAACTGTGAGAATTGTGGTTTAAAAATTAAATCAATTGTAGGTAAAAAGAGAAAAAGGTTCTGCTCAGATAAATGTAGATATGAGTGGTGGAATCAAAAGCATCGAGAGGAAAAACATCATGGAACGATCTAACTTAGAGAAATATTATTTATCCATAGCACCAATTACAGATATGTTTACCAAAAGTATTTTATCTAGGGATAATTACATAAAAGCGGAAGTTTTCTTAGCAGAAAAATATTGTATCAAAAAGGGTAATCTTTATCGACTTAATAACTTGACTAATACCCTTAAAAGAGGGATAGATATGATACCTGGAAAGGAGGTTAATAATGATGGAAAAGACGATAACCAAATTAGATGTATTAGCGAAGTTAGCAAGGAAAACTAAAGTTGCAGCTTATGCGAGGGTGTCTGTTGGTAAAGATGCAATGTTACATTCACTAGCAACGCAAATCAGTTATTATAAGAAATTGATAAGTGAAAATAATGAGTGGGAGTTTGCTGGAATCTATGCAGATGAAGCATTAACAGGAACTAAAGGTTCAAGGGCTGAGTTTCAACAATTATTAAAGGATTGTAGGACTGGTAAGGTTGATATGATTATTACTAAATCCATATCCAGATTCGCTAGAAACACTGTAACGCTTTTAAAAGTAGTTAGGGAATTAAAAGCAATCAAGGTGGATGTTTTCTTTGAAGAACAAAATATTCATTCACTTAGCGAAGAAGGAGAAATGATATTAACATTCTTTGCCACATTTGCTCAAGAAGAATCCAGAAGTGTATCAGAGAATATGAAATGGAGAATCAGAAAAGACTTTGCTCAAGGTATCATGTGGGGTGGTAAGTCTTGTTTAGGCTATAGGCTCAAAAACAAAAAATTGATTTTAGTTCCAGAAGAAGCTGAAATAGTTAGATTAATTTATCAATTATATATTGATGGCAGTGGTGATGAACAAATTTGTAAGCAATTAAATTTGCTAGGTATTAAACCGAAAAGTAAAACTAGATGGTATTGGTCCACAATAAAATCTATCCTTAGTAATTACAATTATACAGGAGATTTAATTCTACAAAAGACGTACCGTGAAAACCATTTATCGAAGAAGAGAAAAGCTAACAACGGTGAGTTTGATAAATATATAATAAAAGATAATCATGAACCAATTATTTCTAAAGAACTTTATTATAAGGTAAAAAGAATTAGAAATAAACGTTTAGATAAAATTAAATCAAATAAAGTTGTAAAGGATTATGCTTTTTCAGGGATGATTAGATGTGGTTTGTGTAAAAAAGGTTATACCCATAAAACTACACACTATAAAGAAATTTGGACATGCTCATATTCGAGTAAAAGAGGTAAAAGTGAATGCCCAGCAAAACAAGTTCCTAACAATAAACTAATAGAAGCTTCAAATTATATATTAAAAAGAGCTCAGTTTGATAAAGATTTCTTCAAATTAAAGGTTGAGTTAGTTGAAGTAATGCCAGAAAATAGACTCATATTTCATTTAAAAGATGGTAATGATATAGAGTATTTATGGAAACATAATTCAAGGAGTAAAAGTTGGACTCCTGAAATGAGAGAACAGGCAAGAATTAGAGCACTTAATCAAATAAAAGGATGTGTTTAAATATGGCTAAAGTTACAGTAATTCCATCAACAAAGAACCCTATAACACAACTTCCAATCGGTAGCAGTCAAAAAAGGAAAGTTGCAGCTTATGCTAGAGTATCAACAAATAGTGATGAGCAGTATACAAGTTATGAAGCACAAGTTAATTATTACAAAAAGCTAATAAAAGAAAGACATGACTGGGAATATTTTAATGTCTATGCAGATGAAGGCTTATCAGGAACTAGTACTAAAAAACGTGTTGAATTCAATAAGATGATAACTGCTGCACTAAACGGTAATATTAACTTAATTGTTACTAAATCCATTTCTAGATTTGCTCGTAACACATTAGATACAATTTCCTATGTTAGAAAACTAAAAGAAAACGGTGTTGAAGTATTCTTTGAAAAAGAGAACCTATGGACACTTGATCCAAAGAGCGAGTTAATACTTACCATTATGGCATCAATCGCTCAAGAAGAATCACGGTCAATTAGCCAAAATGTCACATGGGGAAAACGGGCTAGCTTTCAAGAAGGTAAAGTATCATTTGCTTATAGTTCATTTTTAGGATATAAAAAGATAAATGATAAGTTAGTTATAATAGAAAGTGAAGCCGAAACGGTAAGGACAATTTATAGGATGTTTCTAGTAAGTGGCAAAACACCAACAGGTATAGCGAGGTATTTAAAATTAGAAGGCATTAAAACACCAACAGGTAAATCAACCAACTGGACCAAAAATACGGTGAGTTCAATTCTTACAAATGAAAAATATAAAGGTGATGCGCTGCTTCAAAAAACTTTTACTGATAATTATCTAGACCAT
>JAQUZK010000212.1 GCA_028691335.1 Candidatus Izemoplasmatales bacterium | reverse complement strand
TCCCATTGATAAATACTTGATTTTTTCTGAATTATTTTGATTTAACTTATCTTTTAAATCAACTAATTTTTGAAATTGAGCAGCTATTACTTCTTCATTATCTGTGAATGAAGCCATACCCATTAAGCCCACTACGTTTATTTTATCATAAACAAATAGTTTTTGATAGAAAGAAACAACTTCTGATGATTCTAAACCGTATTTGCTTTCTTCTTCCGCAATATTCACTTCTATGAAGCAATTAAGTGGTTTTCCTTCACGGTATTTCTGAATTTCTTCAACTAAAGAAGTCCTATCCAAAGAGTGAAGATAATCAATATTATTAATCATGGATTTTACTTTTTTAGATTGTAAATGACCAATAAAATGCCAAATTATTATGTAGTCTTTTAAAGATTCATATTTATCTAAGAAAGCATTAACTCGGTTTTCACCGATATTATTAATCCCAGCTTCTACCAAATCTATTATATCTTTTGAATTCCCATATTTTGTAGCAGCGACTATCGTTCTTCCCGAAGTTTCTTCTAGCAAATTAGGTATAATTTCCGTATTAATCATGTGTCTAATCACGTCCTTTTTTTCTAGTTACATATGTGAATACCGAAGAAAATACTAATAAATAAATAGCTAAAAGTATTTTAACAAAAGTGTTTTCTAAAACAAACCCTATTAGAAAAACAACTAAAGCAATATTCGATAAATAAACTACTAAATAAACAAAAGTTTTCTTAGACAATCCCACTCACCTTTTTTCTTAACTCTTTTAATCCTTGTTCAGTTTGGTTAGCGAATTTCAATGGTGTTATTGAAATATAACCATTATTAACAGCGTAAAGATCTGTCTCTGGAATAAACTCAAAAGGCGTAAATCTTCGTTTAGTTGTAAAATGATCCCCTTCTTGGACATAATAATGCTGAGTGGGTCTAAAGCCTAAGTCAGTGATTATAATTCCTTTTGACTTTTTAAAATCTTTAGAATAAAAATTAACATTCAATAGATACCTATCAGAAATCAGATTATTATTGAAGATTAAATCTAAAACTTTAGTCAACTCTTTTTTTGCTGGTTTTAAATGATCATAATCCACTGAAACTGCTATAGCTGGTATTCTAGCTTTTAACGCTTCCATACAAGCTCCAACAGTTCCTGAGTAAACAGTGTCAGCGCCAACGTTTAACCCGTTATTGATACCAGAAACAACAACGTCTGGTCTAAAATTCAATCCATGTAACGCTAAAGAAACAGCGTCAGCTGGAGTTCCTTCTATGGAGTAAACATCTTCTTGATGGTTGTGTACTCTAACTTTAGTCCAAAACACTCTTGAAACTGAAGCTCCAGACATGTGATGATGTGGAGCTACCAATAGAACTTTTCCATACTTTTTTAACTCTTCATGTAGTAATTGTATTCCCTCGCTGTTATAGCCGTCATCATTTGTAAGTAATATATTCATTATAACACTATCCTATCTTTTAAATTCGGATTAGATTTATACATTAGTAAAACTCGGCCGATTTTATAAACAACATAAATTCCGTTTTGGCCTAATTTTATGATGATATCGTTAATATCATCTGGACAAGTTTTAAGAACTGTAACTCTTCCAACTTCGTGTTTTAATAAATTTTCATTTATTTGATTGATAATGTTATCAGTCAAACCAGCCATACCTATTTGAAACATTATTGGTTTTTCGTTAGCTAATCTTCTCAGTTTAGCCTTTTGTTTTCCAGTGTAATCCATAATAATTGATTCCTCCTAATTAAATAATGGTAATAATATAATCATGCTTATTGAGTAATAAATTGATAATGTTATTATATCAGAAATTGTTGTAATAAACGGTCCAGAAGCAACTGCAGGGTCAATTTTAAACCTTGTCATAATTATTGGGATAATCGCTCCAAGTGTAGTTGATAATAGTAAAGCTATAAAAATAGATCCAGAAGTTACTAAAGCATATACTAAGTTTTTAGAGGTGATTTCTTGAATTACTATAAGATTAGTTATATTAATCATGAAAAAGATTATAATACCAATAATAAAGCCTTGTAAAAACCCTGTTTTAAGTTCTCTAAAAATATGCTTTTTAATAATTCCTTTTTCCGGATTTTGGTTACGTGTTAAATATCTTATCATAACAGCTAAACTTTGTGTACCAGTATTACCTGCCATAGCTAATATTAAAGGTAGATAAACAGCTAATTTTGAAGCTAATAATCTTGAACCTTCAGTATTTGAGAAGTTATTTTCAAATAACGATAAAATTACTGAAGTAATTAAACTTAAACCTAATAAAATTGATAGCCAAGGTAACCTTGATTTAACAGATTTTTTAACTGTAATTTGATCTATGTCAATTTCTATATCGCTTAAACCGGCAAACTTTGTATAGTCTTCTACTTGTGATAAAGATATTATGTCCATTAAATCGTCATGTGTGATAATACCTTCAATACGCCCGTCTTCATCAATGACTGGTATTGAAGATTCTGATGTTTCCTGCATCAATGTAGCTACATATTCTTTATCATCATTTGGATAAATTTTGGGAAACCTTGTTTTCATAATATCTTGAATATTTTCTTCTGCTCTAGCTACAATTAAATCTTTAAG
>JAQUZK010000025.1 GCA_028691335.1 Candidatus Izemoplasmatales bacterium | reverse complement strand
TACAACAACCGCAAACCATAATCTTTTTATTTAAATAATAAAGACCGAAAAAAATTCGGTCTTTTTTATTTTTTACTTATTTAACTGCAGCGTTTGCCATTGCAATAAACTTATCAGGATCTAATGAAGCACCACCAATTAGAGCACCGTCAATATTTTCTTTTGACAATAACTCTTCAATGTTTTCTGGTTTAACAGATCCACCATATTGAATTCTTATTTCTTCAGCTATAAGTTTTCCATATAGTTTTTCGATTTCATTTCTAATAAAACCACAAGCATCATCAGCCATTTCAGCTGTAGCTGTTTTTCCAGTACCAATAGCCCAAACTGGTTCATACGCAATTATGATATTCTTCATATCGATTGCTTTAACACCTTCAAAGGCACCCTTTATTTGACGTTCTAGAACTTTCTCAGTCAAATTATTTTCTCTTTCCTCAAGACGTTCTCCAACGCAAACAATCGGTCTTAAAGTATTGCGAAGTGCGGCTTGAATCTTCTTATTAACAATTTCATCTGTTTCATAAAAATATGCTCTTCTTTCACTATGTCCAATCAATACATATTCTACTTTATATGACTTTAAAAGCGGACCAGATATTTCTCCAGTAAAAGCACCTTCATCTTCATAAAATAGATTTTGAGCACCAATCTTCAAGTTCAAACCTTGTCTTTTAATCAAGCATCTCATTAATGGAGCTTGAGCGAAAACAATAGTTTCTACGTCTTTTGATGAAGGCATAGCTTCTGAAACTTGAAGGATAAAAAACAAAGCTTCATCCCTAGTTTTAAACATTTTCCAGTTACCAGCGATAACTGGTTTACGATAGTTTTCTCTTCTTTTTAGGTTCTTATTCGCAATCACAATCATCACCACAATCACAAGCTGGCGCATCATCTAAAGAAGTTACACCAGGCAATTCTTTACCTTCAAGAAACTCTAAAGAAGCCCCACCACCAGTTGAAATATGAGTAAACTCATCGCGGAAGCCCATTTGAATAGCCGCTGCTGCAGAGTCTCCACCACCAATGATGGTTCTAGCATCCTTTAAATTAGTTAAAGCTTCACATATAGCTTTTGTCCCTTTAGCGAATGCTTCAAACTCAAACACTCCAAGAGGCCCATTCCAAACAACAGTTTTAGCACCTTTAAGTTCTTTTTTAAATAGTTTTATAGTTTTAGGTCCTACATCAAGACCCATTTCGTCTTCTTTAATATTTTTGTATGTAGCTACTCTATTTAAAGCATCTTCTTTAAATTCTTTTGTCACAACTACATCTACAGGTAAGATAATTTTACCATTAGCTTTTTCCAATAATGATTTAGCTAAATCAAGTTTATCTTCTTCAAATATTGATGTTCCAATATTATTGCCTAAAGCTTTCATGAATGTATAAGCCATTCCACCACCAATTAAGATTTTGTCAGCTTTTTTAAGAAGGTTTTCAATAACACCGATTTTATCAGAAACTTTAGCTCCACCTAAGATAGCCACGAAAGGTCTTTCAGGATGTTCTACTGTTTCTCCGATATAGCGAAGCTCTTTTTCCATTAAGAATCCAGCAGCTGCTTCTTTTAAACTAGCAATACCAACGTTTGATGCATGTGCACGATGTGCAGTTCCAAACGCATCATTAACAAACACATCTCCTAAACTCGCCCAATAAGCTCCTAATTCAGGATCATTTTTAGACTCTTTCTTTCCATCTAAATCTTCAAATCTAGTATTTTCAACCATTAATACGTCGCCATCATTCATAGCTTTGATAGCTGACTCTAAAACTTCACCTCTAGTTTTAGGGATAAATTTCACCGGCTTTTTCAATAATTCTTGCAATCTATCAGCTACTACTTTAAGTGAGTTCTTTTTTAAATCTTCTTCTGTTTTTACTCTTCCTAAATGAGAAAACAATATTACTTTAGCGTTCTCATCAATCAAATATTGGATGGTTGGTAAAGCTTGGACTATTCTATTGTCATCGGTTATTACACCATCAGCCACAGGAACGTTAAAATCTACTCTAACTAATACCTTTTTCCCTGTAACTTGCAAATCTTCAATTGTTTTCTTTTTCATGATTTAATCCTCCTAATCAATTTCATTTCTTACATGACTTATTATACTAAAAATTGTAAAATAATTCTACATATAATTAGATATTGATTACGAATGAAAGCCTTATCTAATACTCGATGGTATTCAAAATTTCTCTAGCTTTTTTCAATTGAGATAAAAAGCCTTTATAGTTAGGTAATTTCATTTCATGACCGTTTAAAAAAGATATTGTAACACCTGCTGTAACTGAATGATATTTATTGATTGAAAAGTAATTAATATAAATGCTTTTTTGTGTTCTATAACTAAATATACACAATAACAAAGTCTCTCTATCAATATAAAGAGGAATCTTAGATTTAAAAGAAAAATGTTTTTTTGTCGTTTTTTCTAAAGCCTGTAAATTGGTTAGTCTTTTTATCAAAAAACTATTTACATATTTTTGAAAAGTTTGATCTTTAATAATCAACTCTTGGTTATCCACAATATATAACATATTATCATCATGTTTTAAAATATAATCTATCATTTTATATCACCTATTCAAATATAACACAAATAATTACTTAATCATATTGAAAAATACCACTAAAATTAGTGGTATTTATCTTATCAATTATTCAAATTTTAATAAAATTATTTTACTATTCTTAACTCAGTTTCAGGGTCAAAGAAATGTGATTTTTCCATATTAATAGCAAGGTCAACCTTAGCACCAATATTTAAATCAGATCTAGCATTTACTTTAGCGATTATATTATTATTTCCAATAGAAATATGAATATTTGTTTCAGCACCTAATAATTCTGATACGTCTACAGTAAAGATTTGTCTAGCATCTTTATATTTTTCTAACATATCTGGTTGGTCATGAACATCTTCAGGACGGAAACCTAAAACAACGTCTTTATCGATAAAGTTTTTATCAGTTAATAATTTTAAATGTTTAGCATCAACTTTAACTTTAAATTCTTCACAAGTGAAGATTCCTTTTTCATCAACTCTACCAGGTAAAAAGTTCATAGCTGGTGTACCGATAAATCCACCAACAAACATATTGTTTGGATTGTCATAAATATCTTTTGGAGCACCGATTTGTTGGATTCTACCATCTTTCATAACTACGATTCTAGTAGCCATAGTCATCGCTTCTATTTGGTCATGGGTAACATAGATAGTTGTAGTTTCTAGTCTTTCATGCAATTTGATAAGTTCCGCTCTCATCGCAACTCTCAATTTAGCATCAAGATTTGATAAAGGTTCATCCATTAAGAATACTTTTGCATCTCTTACAATCGCTCTACCTAAAGCAACTCTTTGTCTTTGTCCACCTGATAAAGCTTTTGGTTTACGATCTAAATAACTCTTTAGACCTAAAATATCAGCGGCTTTATTAACTTTTTCTTCGATGACTGGTTTTGGAGTCTTTCTTAATTTTAAACCAAATGCCATATTATCATAAACAGTCATATGTGGATATAACGCATATGATTGGAAAACCATTGCGATATCACGATCTTTTGGAGCTACATCATTTACTAATAAATCATCAATATATAGCTCTCCAGAAGAAATTTCTTCTAATCCGGCAACCATTCTCAAAGTAGTTGATTTACCGCAACCAGAAGGTCCAACGAAAACAATAAATTCTTTGTCTTTAACTTCTAAGTTAAAATCAAATACGGCTTGAACGCCGTTATCATAAATTTTGTTAATATCTTTAAAACTTAAAGTAGCCATAAATATATCCTCCTAAATATTAATTTCACTATGACTATTATAATAAATAAAAAGAGATAATCCTATATGCAATTTGCACAATTATCTCTTAAATAATAAAAATAAAGCTAAAGCTGTTCTGAAATCTCTTATATTCATTTCACATTTATCTTGGAAGTTATCTAAACGGTAGTTTAATGTATTACGATGAAGATATAGTCTCTTTGAAGTTAGGGAAGCATTAAAATTATTTTCAATAAAACCTAAAACTGTATTAACATTATCAATCCCAGCTATATTATAATAATAAGTTTTTAGTAATTGTTTTAAATTTATATTTTTTTCTAAACATATTTCAGTTATATACCCTACATTATCATAAATTCCTGGATTTAAGTTTTTTAAACTCTTTATTATTTCATCAATATCAATATCAAAAGTTAAAGGCTCATAGAATCCAACAAAATCTATTAATAGTTCCCCAACAATAAACTCTCTGAGTTGAGAAAAATCCTTTTTTGTATAATCTTCATCAACTTTTACGATTAAGCAATCAGAATAAATTTTTTCTACTGTAACTTGATTATCTACTTGCAAAAAAGTAATTATACCTTCATAATCACTGTTTCTTTGATAAAGATACAATTTTCTTTTTTTCATTCGCATCTCATTCCTTTTTGCTTATCAGAACTATTTTTAGTAATAAAAAGAACTGCGGTTAAACAGTTCTAAAAAATTATGCCTTAATAAACTGCTCAACATCCATCACAAAGATCGTAGCTCCTCCAACTTGAACCTCTACCGGCATTGACGAAAAGATTCCAAATTCACTAGAAATAGCGTTTGGAACTAGTTTTGTTCTACTCTTTGATGTTTCAGAAATTGTACTGATACATTTATCGAGAAGATCATCTTGAACCCCTACAATAACAGTTGTGTTTCCACTCATCAAAAAGCCACCTGTAGTTGCTAGTTTTGTAACAAAAAAGTTTGACTGAATCAATTTTTTAATTACTTTATTAGCATCTTCATTAGAGACAATAGCCATAACAAGTTTCATTCTGTAACACCACCTTTTATTCATTTTATCATAAAAAACAATAAAATGAAATATGAGAAGAGAAAAAACTCCCTAATAGGAGTTTTTACTTTATCCAATAGCACCTTGCATTTCTAATTTTATCAGTTGATTAAGCTCCACTGCATATTCCATAGGTAACTCTCTTGCGAAAGGTTCAATAAAGCCCATGATAATCATTTCTTTAGCTTCGTCTTCGTTCAAACCTCTACTCATTAAATAAAACAGTTCATCATCACTAACTTTAGATACAGTAGCTTCATGTTCTATTTGCCCTTTAAAATTTTTAACTATATTAGTTGGTATTGTATCTGAAGAAGATTCTCTATCAACTAAAATTGTGTCACATTCAATTTTCGCTTTAGCTCCATAAGCATTTTTACCTTGTGATACGATACCACGATAATTTACTTTGCCGCCTCTTGTCGCAATTGATTTAGAAACGATTTTTGATGTCGTGTAATTTCCTAAATGAATCATTTTCGCTCCAGTATCTTGATATTGATTCTTACCCGCAAAAGCTATTGTAATAGTTGTACCTTTAGAATAATCCCCTTTTAATATACAACTTGGGTATTTCATATTCAAGCCAGAGCCGATATTACCATCAATCCACTCCATGTGTCCATGGGCTTCAACTAAAGCTCTTTTAGTCACTAAATTAACAATATTTGTAGACCAATTCTGAATTGTGGAATACCTACATTTAGCCTTTTCACTAACATATATCTCTACAACTGCCGCATGTAAAGAATTATTAGAATATATTGGAGCTGTACAACCTTCAACGTAATTCAAAGTCGCTTCATCGTCAACGATAATTAAAGTTCTTTCAAACTGACCCATTCTTTCAGAATTGATTCTAAAATAAGATTGTAAAGGCTTATCAATTTTTACACCTTTAGGTATATATATAAAAGAACCTCCACTCCACACAGCTGTATTTAAAGCCGCATATCGATTGTCTTTATAACTTACTGCTTTTGTGAAATACTTTTTAAAGATTTCAGGATGTTCTTTCAAAGCTGAATCAGTATCTAAAAATATTACTCCTAAGTCATTTAACTCTTGAATTGTGCTATGATATACAGCTTCAGATTCAAACTGAGTTGTTACTCCAGAAAGATATTTTTGTTCTGCTTCAGGTATTCCTAACTTAGCGAAAGTCTCTTTAATTTCTTGAGGAACATTTTCCCAATCTCTTTCCACACGATCAGAAGGCTTAATATAATAAATTATATCATCAAAATCTATCCCTGATAGATCAGGCCCCCAACTAGGATTTTTAATTTCGTTAAAAGCTTTTAAAGCATCTAATCTGATATCTAGCATCCACTTTGGCTCTTGTTTAATCTCAGATATTTCTCTAACAACTGCTTCTGATAACCCTCTTTTTGTTTGTTTAACTGATTTTGAATCAGTTTTAAAACCATATTTATATTCGGTATTAAAATCCATTTCTTTTTTATTATCCAAATTAATCACTCACTCTCTAAGCTGTCTTTAAAGGCAACCCAAGCTATAGAAGCACACTTAATCCTAGCTGGGAATTGTTTAACCCCAGAAAAGACTTCGGCTTCCTCTAAATCCATATCATGATTAAACTCTTTATTAGAAACCATATTTAAAAAGTTTTCTGCTAAAGATAAAGCTTCTTCAACTGGTTTACCAATCATAATCTCTGTTAAAACAGAAGCTGAAGCAACTGATATTGAACACCCCGTAGCTTCTTGTCTACAATCTTTAATAATATCATCTTCAACTAAAGTTTGAATAGTAATGTCATCTCCACAAGATGGATTCTTTATTCTAATTTTATGATAACGTTCATCATCTAAGAGTCCTTTATTACGAGGGTTCTTATAATGTTCCATAATAATTTCTCGATATAAATTATCTAAATTCATCATTAGCCCCCCTTCTTAAAACCCTATTTCTTTAAAATACTCAATAGCTTTCTTAGTAACTTCTATAAAAGTATTTACTTCATCTAAAGTATTATATAAATAAACTGTAGCTCTTAATGAAGAGTGAATTCCAAGAAAATCATGAATAAGCTTTGCGCAGTGTTGACCACTTCTTATTGCTATCTTCTTTTCTGCATAATAACTTATAGCATCATGTGCTGGAATACCATTTAAATTATAAGTAATAACTCCAGAATCAGAATAAGGATTATAAACTGTAACACCTTCTAGTTTTAATAACTCATCACAGAGATACCTAGAAAGTTTTTTTGTATATTCATCAATATTTTCAATCCCTAAATTTTCTATATAATCTACAGCTTTACCTAGACCTATTACACTACCAATTGGCATAGTACCAGCTTCAAATTTTTGTGGCGCTTTTTTCCAAGTTGATATATCCTTCTCAACATCTTCATTCATATCTCCACCATACTCAAATGGCTGCATAACCTTTAAATGTGAGGATTTTCCATAAAGAACACCTATCCCTGTAGGCCCAAGCATTTTATGTCCTGAGAAAGCAAAAAAATCGATATTCAAACTTTTTAAATCTACTTTTAAATGTTGAACAGCTTGCGCTCCGTCTATTACAACTATCGCTCCTACTTCATGAGCTAACTCAGTTATTTCTTTAATTGGATTAACATATCCCAACACATTGGAAACATAATTAATAGCTACAACTTTTGTTTTGCTAGTCAAGGTTTTTTTGAAAGCTTCAACAGTTATTCTACCAAATCTGTCTAATTCGATGAACTTTATTTTCGCACCAGTTTTTTTACTAACAAACTGCCAAGGTAAAAATTGAGAATGATGTTCCTGCTCACTTATGATGATTTCTGAATCTTTATCTAGATTATTTAAACCCCATGAATAAGCTACTAGGTTCAAACTTGAAGTAGCTCCTCTTGTAAAAATTATCTCTTCAGATTTCGCATTTATAAAGTGTGCTATTTTAACTCTTGTTTCTTCATAAAGTTCAGTTGTTTCAATCCCTTTATCATACATGCCCCGATTAATATTTGAACTCAAATCCTTGTTATAATGATTTACAGCTTCAATAACACTTAAGGGTTTAAGTGAAGTAGCTGCTGTATCAAAATAAATCATACCTGATTTTAATTGGGGAAAATCATTAAAGATCTTTTCATTCATCTTATGCTTTCCTCCTTATGAGTCTTGAACTTTGAGAGGTAACATGTCTTCTTATATCTTCATCGCTTATTTTGTCTATAAAAGGCAATGTATATCCAGAAATTATCAATGATTTAGCTTCAGTTTCACTTAAACCTCTGCTTAAAAGATAATACAATTGTAATTCATCAATTTGTCCTATAGCTGCGCCATGCCCAGCTTCCACATTGTATTCATCTATATATAGCTTAGGTTCAACAGCGATTTGACTGCTATCAGATAACATAATACCTTTATTACTTTGAAAACACTTTGAAAATTCTTTTCCCTTTTCAATGAAACCAGAAACAGAATAATCAAGAACACTATTGTCTAAAGATATTAACCAATTATTGATATAAGACTCAGTATATTTTGACTGATGATTAACGTCTTGTCTAACTTTATGTTTATTAGAAAAACCGCCAATATTTAATAAGTCAATTGTAGCTTCAGATTTTTCACCATCTAAATTAACTGTACAATTTAAATCTAAATTCCCATTAAAAGTAATAGCGTTTAATAATTTTAAGCTAGAATTTTCTTTTAGATTATAAATAAAATTACTTATATTATTAGTTTTTCTTCTTGATACAAAATTAGTAAATACTTCAAGCTCTACAGAATCATCCAAATTAAAACTGTAATCCATTTTAATGCTTTTGTTTTGATAAACTATGATGAATAATTTAATTTTCTGTTGTGAATGAAAATTAAATTCCAACTCATTATAAGCATCATAATTATCTAAAAAGACAAAAAACTCATTACCTTTTTTAAAGGTTAATGAATTGTTTTTAATACTTACGTCAGCTCTATTAATAGTAGTACTGTTATCAAAGGCAATAAGGTTTTCCTTATCTTTTAAAAATTCTAAAATTTTCATTTTAATGCTTTGATGGGCATGTTCCTAAAGAATAAGGTTTTTTATCTTCATCTTCAATCCCTAATTCCTTCTTGACCCAATCATAACCTTCCTGATCAATTCTCTTAATTAACTCTAAATTTCCAGTTTTTACAATTTTACCATTTATCATAATATGTACATAATCTGGTGTAATGTAATCTAATAACCTTTGATAGTGCGTAATAAGAATCAATCCTAAATCTTGAGACTTTAGTTCAGTAACGTTTTGACCTACTAATTTTAATGCATCTACGTCAAGTCCTGAATCTATTTCATCTAAAAATGCAAATGCAGGATTCAACATCTTCATTTGTAATATTTCATTACGTTTCTTCTCACCACCAGAGAAACCTTGATTCAAGAAGCGATGAGCTAAACCTTGACCCATTTTTAAATCTTGAGAAGCTTTTTCAAACTTTAAAATAAAACGGCCAATACGTAAATGTTCGTCTTTTTTCATCCTTGTCTGAATAGCAGCTTTTATGAAATCAAAATTTGTAACTCCAGGAACTTCTATTGGATTTTGCATAGCTAAGAATATTCCTAACCTACTTCTTTCATCCACAGATTTATCGAGTATGCTTTCTCCATCCAACAAAATATCTCCTGATTCAACTTTATAACTAGGGTGTCCCATACAAACTTGAGCTAGTGTAGATTTACCAGTTCCGTTAGGGCCCATTATCGCGTGTGTTTCTCCTCCATTAACTTTTAAATTCAAACCGTTAAGGATTAAATTATTTTCAATGGAAACAAATAAGTCTTTTATTTCTAATGTCATGATCATACCTCCGAGATACCATTAATAGTTTACATTATTTATATGTAATTTGCAAAAAATATGTATGAATTTTTTTGTTTTGTTAAAACAAGAAAAAGAAAAGAGATTCTCTAATTAAAGAATCTCTTATTCGTCAACTATTTGTGCACCAATAATATCTGGACTTTCTCGATGCTTAAGTGAGGTTTTTTGGAGAATTTTTCTAAACAAAGTAAGGAAAATAAATGAAAAGATTGACATGATAGCTCCTATAGCATAAGCTCCCATTCCAAAAGCTAAACCAATCATTGCGGACAACCATAAAGTAGCCGCAGTAGTTAAGCCGTAGATTCCATTTCTAGTCTTAAGAATTGTTCCAGCACCCAAGAAACCTACCCCGGTAACTACTTGTGCGATAACTCTTTGACGTTGAATTTGAATTTCAACCATATACCCTACTTCTTCATAAACCGCTTGAGTAGTAGCTAGAGCGTCATAATATAATGCATCTTGTAAAATTGCAATCCCCGCCGCGCCAAAAGCAACCATCAAATGGGTTGTGATTCCTGCTATCTTATGTCTCATTTGTCTTTCAAGACCAATAATCCCAACAAAAATAGCGGTTAAAACCATTCTAAGAATGATTTCCAATATTCCTAAATCTTCACTTAAAAAGTTTTCAAAAAATGATAAAAACATCTTACTCACTCCTTTTTTCTAGCAAGTGGTTTCTTATATGTAATTTATAATTATACCATCAAGACTTGATATAATCAACTCAATTTTTATATTAATTACTTTTCACCTGGATTTACATGAATCATACAATGAATTACATCAGCTAATTTTTCTTCAATCTCATCATGGATCTTTTCTGATATATCATGAGCTTGAAGAAGTGAAAAATTCTTATCCAAAGATATCTCTAAATCAACATAATATTTAACACCAAACTGCCTTGTTTTAATTTCATCTATTGATAGTACTTCTTCATGATCTAAAACAATTTTTCTAATTATTTTTACCTGTTCATCATCAGCCGATTGATCTACTACTTGTGAAACTCCGGTTTTAATAATCTTAAATCCTAATTTTAAAATAAAGAAAAGGATAAAAAGAGAAGCTATTGGTTCAAGAAAACCTATCCCAAAAGTCGCACCTAATATACCAATTAAAGCACCAATACTTGTTAGAGTATCAGAACGATGGTCCCAAGCTTGAGCGATTAAAGCTTGAGAAGCTGCTTTTTTAGCGTCTTTTACTGTTATTCTATATAATGACTCCTTAACAACTAAAGTAATGCCTACAATAACGATTGTGTACCATTCAGGTACATCTATTACTAGATTCTCGAATAAAACATCATATAAAGTTGTAAAAGCATGTTTACCAACCTCAATCGCTGTCACAATAAGTGCAAACCCTAAAAATATTGAAACCATAGAATCAAACTTATCATGTCCGTAAGGATGAGTTTTATCTTTTTCTTTTTTAGAAAACTTAGCAGAGATAAATACAACTAAGTTAGTTGCTATATCACTAATAGAGTTAATAGCGTCAGTAATTAAAACACTAGAATTACCTAAAATTCCACCGACAAGTTTAATTGCCGCTAGAAAGGAATTAGAAAAGATTGTTAATATTGTATTTTTCTTAATAATTTTTTCTTCTTTTGCTTTCATAATCTACCTTTTAAGATAAAAGTGCGGACTTAATACTTATCCGCACTTTAATTTTTTTTATCTCACATCTAGTTCTAAGAATATTTGACGGTAATAAATATCGCTAATATCTTGTAATTCTTTCATTAAATCTGCTTCTTGTCCATCATAAATATCAAGCATAGACTCGTTCATATTTCCATCAAGCAATTGATTAATAATACCAATGTTCATGTAACCAACTACATATAAAGCATCATGGAACTTGCCAGAAAATTCTTTTAATGCATCTAATACACCAGAAGGTATTTCTGGTCTAGTAAATCCATATAAATCTTCTAATTCAATATTACCAAAACTTAGAACACTAAATCTGTACATTGCATAAAGTCTTAATTGTTCGAAACTGATTTGATCTAAATCATTCTCGATGCCAACTGTAAAACTAGGTTTATTATCTTCGCCATAAGCCATTTCATATTTAGCTGAAGGCATATCAAAGTCATCGCCTTTTTCAACTCTAATCAAATGTACTCCAAATGAAGTTTCTAACAACTCATCATCAAGGATAAAATCAAGT
>JAQUZK010000211.1 GCA_028691335.1 Candidatus Izemoplasmatales bacterium | reverse complement strand
CCTTCTGTTTTTAGGGGCTATTTGAATGACTTGTTTATCGTAAACATAAACAGCATTTTCTAAAACTTCATACTCATTTATGTATAAATTTTCAGAGTTCTTTAAATCTATATTATTAACAGTGATTGCTAAAGCTTCTTGATAACTAGGATTCTTCTCGTTAAGCACAATACGTTCAATCTTATTGTCTTTATTAAATGATACTCTAACCTTGTCTCCTACCTTTACAACTTCTTCTTCCAGTTCCTCTCCTGACATTGACACAAAACCTCCGAAAGGAATGGCTCTTATAGAGTAAAAAGTTTCACCCTTTTTGACTGAGTAAAGTTTTGGACCCATTCCAAAAGAAAACTCGTGGCAAAGAATTCCCGCTTTTTTTGCGAAGTATAGATGTCCTAATTCGTGTAAACAAATCACTAAACTTAAAACTATTAAAAATAATATAATATTTCCTATTGTTGATAAAATACCTAAAGTAATAAACATATATCGAAAACTCCTTAATATTGATTATAAATTCTTGTTTTTATTTCTGAATCAATGGTGTAAATTTCTTCTAAAGATGGAAATGTAATTACTTGATGATGTTCCATCTCTTCTTTAATAATTCTTTCAATATCCAAGAACTTAATCTTTTTTTCTATAAATAATCTTACAGCTATTTCGTTAGCTGCATTCAGAACTGTTCTCATTGACCCTCCAATTTTGTATGCTTCAATAGCATAAGAAAGACAAGGGTACCTATTAAAATCTATTTTCTTAAAATGCAAATTGTTTAATTTCATAAAATCTAATTTGTAAGCTATTGATTCTTTTCTTTCTGGATAGTACATTGCATAATGGATCGGTAGTCTCATATCGTGTTCAGCGATTTGAGCTGTTATAGATCCATCTTCAAATTCTACAAAGGAATGTATTAAACTTTCTTGATGGAGAATAGCTTCTACTTTATCTATTCCTAAATCAAATAAATAGACTGCTTCAATTATTTCGAAACCCTTATTTATCATGGTAGCTGAGTCTATAGTAATTTTGCTTCCCATAGACCAGTTAGGGTGATTTAAAGCAGATTCTAAAGACACATCTTCAAGTTCGGTTCTAGCTTTGTCTCTAAAAGATCCACCACTAGCAGTGATTATTAATCTTTTAACACTAGACTTATTTTCTCCATTTAACAGTTGCCATATTGCAGAATGCTCTGAATCTATTGGATATAGATTTGAACTGCTTTTTTTTAAGGCTTCTTTTATCAAATGTCCTCCTACTACCAAAGTCTCTTTGTTCGCTAAAAGAACATTTCTGTTAATTCCTATAGCTCTTAAAGTTGGTTTTAAGCCAACCATACCTACTAGAGCGTTAATCAAAGTTATATCTTCTTCCGGATTAAAACCAGCGAAATCAATCAAGCCTTGTTCTCCAATCAGTATTTTAATGTTAGGATTAATTTTTTTTATTTTTTCTGCTTGAATACTGTCTTTTACCGACGCTATACTAAGTTCATATTTTTGAATTATCTCTATCAATAAGGATGTATTATTAAATCCTGAAACACCTATCAACTTAAAATCGAGTGGATTTGCGTCTATTATCTCTAGCGTTTGCCTACCGATAGATCCTGTAGCGCCTAAAATTAGAATTTTCTTCATTTTATATCACCATAATAATAATCATAAGAAGAATCGCCGCAAACATACTTGAGTCAAATCTATCTAAAACTCCACCGTGACCAGGGAATATCTGAGAATAATCTTTTATTCCATATTCTCTTTTAAACTTAGATGCTATTAAGTCGCCTATTTGTGAAATTACTGAAAGAGCAAAAGATATTAAAATAACTAAAACTACATTAATTGTGAACACTTCAAGAAAATAAGCATATAGTCCCGAAATCAGCCCACCTAAAACTAAACCTGCAATTGCACCTTCAATACTTTTTTTAGGAGAAATCTTTTCAGCTAATCGATGTTTCCCAAATTTGACTCCAATGAAATATGCAAAAACATCTGTTAACATCGCTACTAAAAATAAATAGATAATCAAATGAATACTTTCTGCTCTCAAGTACGCAAATGCAATAAAGCCAACACTTGTATAAAGAACAGTCAAAATCTGAATTGAAAAATCTTCTTTCTTGAAATCATCATAAAACACATATAATAAAGCATACACCAATAATAATGACATTATATAGATAAATACAAATAAGTAGAACCAAGTTTTATCGAAGAAAATCACACTTAACAAAGTGAATAAAGTAGAAAAAACAACAGGAGAATAACTTATAGGAGAAAATCTCTTGTTTTTACTCACCATTCTAGAAAACTCAAAACTGGCTGTAAATGATAATAATACCGCCAACCCCGAAAAGAGGAACTCGAGATTACCTTCACCAAAATAGATTATTACAGCCAAAAATATAGCTAACAAAGCGCCAGTGATTATTCTCTGTTTCATTATTCTTTTAATCCTCCGAACCTGCGGTCTCTTTTATTAAAATCAATTATTGCTTTTTCTAAATCTTTCTTTGAAAAAGCCGGCCAGTATGTTTTACAAAAATATAGTTCAGCATATGCTGCTTGCCATAATAAAAAATTAGATAATCTTATTTCCCCACTTGATCTTATCAACAAA
>JAQUZK010000024.1 GCA_028691335.1 Candidatus Izemoplasmatales bacterium | reverse complement strand
TGATTGTAATACCTCGCTATCAAAATTTTCCTTGGTTATGTGTAATGCTGCCATAATATTTTCTCCTTTTCTATGATATTTGTTTTTCTTATCTAATTACTATTATAACCATATAAAAAGTTTTATCTGTGAGCAAGTCACTTAAATAAATTCTTATATAAAGAGATTAACATTTGATTCTTCAGCATCTCCCAGGTAAGATGCAACTCCTGCATATTCAATCCCGTCAATCAGTTCTTCTTTTTTAATACCCATGATATCCATTGACATTGCACAAGCAGTAATTTTTACGCCTAAATCCATAGCGCTTTTAATCATTGTTTCTAAGCTATCAACATTCTTTTTCTTCATAATAGATTTAATCATCTTTGGACCCATACCCAACATGTTCATTTTCGATATTGGTAATTTCTTAGATCCTCTAGGCATCATTGCGCCAAACATTTTTTCAATAAAACTCTTTTTTACTCTAACTTTTTTAGGCTTTCTTAAAATATTTAGTCCCCAGAAAGTAAAGAATAAAGAAACTTTTTTACCCATAGAGGCTGCGCCTTGAGCGATTATAAATGCAGCAATTGCTTTGTCCATATCTTCAGAAAAAACTACTATAGTTGAATCTTCTTGACTAGGCTTAGTTACTGGATTTGTTGGTCTTGAAGAAATCTTACCTTTTAAAATTTTCGCAGTGAAAATATTCTTGTTATCATTTAAGTCTAATAGAGTATTATTAGTTTTTTCTACCCATGACTTAACATCTTTTTTGAAACCTGGATCAGTAGATGTGATTTCTAATACTTCTCCATCATTTAAACTTTCTAAGCTTTTAAACGTTTTAATTATTGGACCGGGACATTGAAGACCTGAAGCATCAACTACTAATTTCGGTGTATATATTATATTCTTTTCTTCAACTTCAACGGATTTTTCTACTACAACTTTTCCTAAATCATCAACTTCACCAGGCATACAATTGTCTGGATGATAGACACTTTGATAAGTTTTAAAAGCACCGTCTAAATTATATGCTTCAAATCCTCTTTGTCTAAGAATTCTCGTTGTATTATAAGCTCTAATACCAGTTTGACAGAAAACAAGAATCTTTTTGTCTTTTGGTATTTCGTTTATTCTATTTCTAATTTCAGGGAATGGGATATTAACTGTGCCTGGTATAGTCGCAAATGTGTTTTCAATATCATCTCTAGCGTCTATAACAAAAGCGCCTTCTTGAATAAGTTCATCAATTTCACTATATTGTACTGTTTCTACTATTCCATTAATAATATTGTCAGCCACAAAACCGAGCATGTTGACTGGATCTTTAGCTGAAGAAAAAGGTGGAGCGTAAGATAGTTCTAAATCTTTTAGTTCAGTTACTTTCATTCCTGCTCTAATAGCTGTAGCTATAACGTCAATTCTTTTATCAACAGCTTCCATACCAACGGCTTGAGCACCGTAGATTTGTTCGGTCTCTTTATTGTATAGAAGTTTCATAGAAATAGTAGAAGCTCCTGGGTAATATCCTGCATGACTTCCTGGATGAATATGGATTACACTATAGTCGATATTTTTATGTTTAAGAATTTTTTCATTATTTCCAGTGGAACCAACTATTAAATCGAAAACTTTTGCAACACTAGTACCCATTGATCCATCATATTTTTTATTTAATCCACAAATGTTATCAGCTACGATTCTACCTTGTTTATTAGCTGGACCAGCTAGAGGAATCATTGCTTCAGATTTAGTAATGAAGTCTTTCACTTCAATCGCATCACCAATAGCATAAATTGAATCATCTGTAGTTTTTAGATTATCATCAACCCAAATACCACCGCGCTCTCCTAGTTTTAAACCGGCTTCTTTAGCTAAAAAGTTTTCTGGTCTTACACCAATAGCGAAAATGATAAGGTCTGTATCTAGAGATTTTCCTGATGTTAAAATAATCTCTTTACCCTTGTTTTTAAACTCTTTAACTCCATCAGACAAAACTAAATTAACTTTTTTATCAAGCATATGTTGATGCAAAACTTGTGCTATTTCAAAATCAACTGGAGCCATTACTTGGTTAGCCATCTCGACTATACTAACATCTATTCCGAGATGATGAAGGTTTTCAGCCATCTCGATTCCGATAAAACCAGCCCCAATAACTGTTGCTCTTTTTGGTTTAAATTTATTGATATAAGCTTTGATATTATCCATATCTGGAATGTTTCTTAAAGTAAACAAAGTTTCTGCTTCATCAATACCTTTAATTGGTGGTTTAACAGGAAAAGCTCCTGTAGAAATAACTAAATAATCATAAGTTTCTTGGTATTCTTCATTATTTACAAGATTTTTAACTGTAAGAACTTTTTTTTCTCTATCAATATTAATTGCTTCAGAAAAGTTTCTTACATCAATATTAAAGTCTCTTCTCATACCTTCGACACTTTGTACTAATAGAGCATCTCTACTTGTAATTACGCCTCCAATGTAGTAAGGTAAACCACAATTCGCAAATGAAATGAACTCTCCTCTCTCTAGCATGATAATTTCTGCAAACTCATCCATTCTTCTAAGTCTTGTAGCTGCTGAAGCTCCACCAGCAACTCCACCGATAATAATTACTTTTTTGTTTTTCATTTTAATGTTTCACTCCCATCCAAATCAATTGAAAATTTTATAACTAGATGGGTTTAAAGTCAAGGAATTTGCAACAAAACTTTAGTTGATTTAAAAATAAAAAAACCAAAGCTTTTCGCCTTGGTTTTTATGTTTTTTACTTGTTGTATAATTCAACGATTAAGTTTTCTTTAATTTCTGGTAAGAATTCGTTTCTTTCAGGTAAACGAGTATAAGTAGCAGCTACTTTTTCTTCATTAAAATCAACGTACTCTTGACGTGAAACAGCAGCTTCTAAAGAATCTTTTATTACTTGAAGTCCTTTAGATTTTTCTCTGATTGAGATTACTTGTCCTGGTTTTACTCTAATAGAAGCGATAGTAGCTTTTTTACCATCTAAAAGAATATGCCCATGGTTAACTAATTGTCTTGCTTGTTGTCTTGTTCTTGCGAAACCAGCTCTATAAACTAGATTATCAAGTCTTGATTCAAGTAAGAATAAAAAGTTTTCACCTTGTTTTCCTTGCATTTTCTTTGCTTCGATGAATGTTTTATGGAATTGTTTTTCATTTACACCGTAAGTAAAACGAACTTTTTGTTTTTCTTGTAACTGCATAGCGTATTCTGATAATTTTTTACGCTTTTGTCCGTGTTGCCCAGGTGCGTAAGGACGTTTGTTTAACTCTTTTCCAGTTTCTGAAACTGAATAGTTTAAACGACGGCTTTGTTTCCATGTTGATCCAGTAAATCTTGACATATATTATCCTCCTTATTATTTTATTACGTAGTAACGTTTTGAGGAGCCTTACAATAACTTATTTTGATTGTTTTGATGGGTTCTTGTTAAGCAGTTAACAATACTACCAAACCCTAAATTTGGAACAATCAAACTATAAATCACCATAAAACAACTGCTTTTTATTACATGCGCACAAAGTATTATAACTTATACACTATAAAATGTCAACTAAAAGCTTTACTAGTGTTTCTAAGTCTTTTTTCAATAAATCATCGAATCTATTTGTCTTTGGACTATCAATATCCAACACGCCAAAAAGTTGATTGTTTTTAATGATTGGGATAACTATTTCTGAGTTAGAATCACAGTCACAAGGAATATGTCCAGGGAACTTATGAACATCATCAACTACTAAAGTAACACGCTCTTTTGCACTTGTTCCACAAACACCTTTCCCCATGTCAATTAAAGTAACAGCGGCTTTACCTTGAAAAGGTCCTAGATATAATTTTTCTCCATCATATAGATAAAAACCAACCCAGTTTAAATCTTTAACATTTTCCATGATTATAGCCGATAGATTTGCGAGATTGGTTATGATATTTAACTTTTTATCAATAAAAAGTTCCGCATGAGTTAATAACATTTCATTATTCATCTAAAAACACCTCTTTTCAAGGACATATTATAAAATATCATAAGATAAAACACAACTTATATGATAAAATAATAAAGGAAAGAAGAGTGATAACATGTACGATTACATTATGATTAGATATGGAGATTTGATATTAAAAGGAAAAAACCAACATATTTTCCGTCATAATATCAATAATCAAATAGCACATAAAATGTATGGTTTACCAGTCGAAATAGAATTTCAACACGATTTGGTTTTTATAAAACTTAATGATGTCGAACCAAAGGATGTTATCGATAGATTAAACTATATATCAGGTCTAAGTTCATACAGTAAAGCAGTTAAATGTGAATATAATTTAGATATAATTGCAGAAAAATCTATTGAGCTTTTAAAGCACGAGATTAAAGAAGAAACAACTTTTAAAGTAGAGACAAAAAGAGCGGATAAAACAATAAATTTAAAAAGTTTTGAAATCTCAAAACTTGTTAGTAAACAAGTTCTTAGATCTGTACCGAATCTTATTGTAGATGTCAAAGATCCAAAAACAACTTTGAATATTGAAGCAAGAAGAGAAGCTACATATATATATACTGATAAGATCCCTGGTATTGGCGGATTTCCAACATCGACAGGTGGAAGAGCTATGCTGCTTATTAGCGGTGGTATTGATTCGCCAGTCGCTGGATATTTAACAATGAATACAGGGTTAGAAATAGAATGTGTTCACTTTGAATCATCACCTTTAACACCGATAGAATCAGTCCAAAAAGTTATAGATTTGGTAACTGTATTATCTAAGTATGCACCTAGTTCAAAAATCAAACTACATTTAGTCCCATTTAGAGAAATACATGAATTGATTTTAAAAGAGATACCTGAGAGCTATACTATAACTATTATGAGAAGAATGATGTATAGAATTGCGGATAGTTTAGCAAAGAAAAACAATTGTAAAGCGATTGTATCTGGAGATTCTATTGGCCAAGTTGCCTCACAGACTTTAGAAAGTCTTATTACAGTACAGAAGGTTACAGATTCGCTTGTAATTAGACCTTTAGCTACTTATGATAAAAATGAAATCATTAAAATAGCAAAAAAAATAAAAACATATTTAATATCTAGTAAACCATTCTCTGATTGTTGTACTGTTTATGTCCCAAAAAGACCAGTTATAAAACCAACTGATGAAAGAGCAAGTACTTTTGAACAAGCATTTGATTATCAGAAATTTATTAAAATAGCGTTAAAAAATACAATAACTTTAGAAATAAATGAAAGGAAACCACTGAACATTATAGATAAAGGTTTCAGTATGGAAGAGATATTTGATGAAAAGACTAGAAACGGAAAGACTGACTCTTAGAGAATTCAGGATTGAAGATATCGATGATTTTTATGATTATGCAAAACTTGAGACAGTTGGGCCAAATGCAGGTTGGCTTCCTCATCCTAACAAAGAACACAGTGTAAAGATTCTAGAAATTTTCATAAAAAACGATGAAGTATGGGCCATAGAACTAAAATCAGAAAATAAAGTTATTGGTTCTATCGGTTTACACCATCGTAGTTTATTAGATTACGGTATGATTTATGAAGTAGGATATGTTTTATCAACAAAGTATGAAAAACAAGGATTCATGAGTGAAGCGCTTAAAAGGGTCTTAGATTTTTGTTTTGATGAAATGGGACTTAGCAAATTATTTGTCGGTCATTTTCTTGAAAACAAAAAATCAGAACGATTAATTAAAAAATTTCCTTTTAAATACCTTAAAGATATGGATTACGAAAGTAGAGATTATGGATTAATAGTTAGTAAAATATATATGATGAAAAAAAATGAATATATAAATTGGAGGAAAGTGATATGAAAAAGTGGAGTTTAGACAAACTGTATTTAGGATTTGAAGACCCTAATTACAACAAGGACTTAGAAAAATTAGATAAGCTAATTTTAGAAATTAATTCTCAAGAAATTGATTTCTCTAGCTACGAAAACAAGTTAACAAAGCTTATCCGTTTTATGGAAAACGACATCAAGTTTTCAGAACTTATAGGAAGACTATATCGTTTTGCATCTTTAACAGAATCTGTAGAAAGCACTAACCAACAAGCTGTAAAAATGAGTAATATTCTAAGAAGAAAATTTACTGAGTTAACAAAAGTAAATACTGTGTTCAATAAATGGTTAGCTAATTACCCTGATTTAGACAAGGATATTAAAACAAATCCATTCTTAGAAGAACATAAGTTTTATTTAAACGAAATAAAAGACAATGCATCGCATATGTTATCTGATGATTTAGAATTAATGATCGCAAGATTAAGACAAACAGGTTCATCAGCTTGGGGAACTTTACAATCATTGTTAACTTCTACTTTAGAAGTAGAGTACCAAGGTGAAGTTATTACTCTTTCTGAGGTTAGAAATCTAGCAAAAGATCCTAGTTCAGAAGTTCGAAAAGCAGCTTATGAAGCAGAACTTGCGGCATATAAAAAAATTGATAAGCCAATTGCGGCTGCATTAAACTCTATCAAAGGCGAAGTAAACACTTTATCAAGTGCAAGAGGTTTTAAAAATCCTTTAGATCAAGCATTATATAATTCAAGAATGACTGAAGAAACATTAAATGCAATGCAAGATGCAGTAAAAGAGTATTATGATGTATTCAGATTATACTTAAAAAGAAAAGCAGAATTATTAGGATACAAAAACGGACTTCCTTTCTTTGAATTGTATGCGCCAATCGGAAGTTCTGGAAAAAGATTTACGATTGAAGAAGCTAACGAATACGTTTTGAAGAATTTCAAAACATTTTCTAATAGTTTATATTCTATGGCCAAACGTGCTTTTGATGAAAATTGGGTAGATTATACTCCAAGAAAAGGCAAAAGAGGTGGAGCTTTTTGTTCGAATATTCATCCGATAAAAGAAAGTAGAATAATGACTAATTTTACAGGCTCTTTTTCAGATATGATTACCCTATCTCATGAGTTAGGTCATGCATATCATGGAGAAGTTATTTTTAACGAAAGTAGCTTGAACAGTTCTTATACAATGCCTGTAGCTGAAACAGCTTCAACTTTTTGTGAAACAATAGTGAATAAAGCAGCTTTAAAAGACGCAACTAACGATGAAGAAAGAATCTTTTTATTAGAATCATCAATACAAGGGTATACAGCTGTAGTGATTGATATTATGTCTCGTTTTATCTTTGAAAAAAATGTCTTTGAAGGAAGAGAAAAAACAGTTTTTGATGCAGATGAATTATGTACACTTATGATTAACGCTCAAAAAGAAACATATGGGGAAGGACTTGATTCTAATTACTTACACCCATATATGTGGGTTAACAAACCTCATTATTACTCTGGCGGATTAAGTTATTATAATTTCCCTTATACATTTGGATTATTGTTCGCTAAAGGGCTATATGCTAAGTATCTAGAAGATAAAGACACTTTTGTGGCTAATTATGATAATCTTTTAGCAGCAACAGGGAAAAATAAAGTAGAAGACGTTGCTAGATTGATGAATATAGATGTTACTAAAAAGGATTTTTGGGTTAGTTCTTTAGAACTTTTAAAAGAAGACATTAATTTATTTTTAAAATTAACAAAATAATTACCATAAAAACTACCCATTTCTTTGTTTATATTATTGATAAGGAAATAAAGGAGGTTAATTGTAATGAAAAAGTTTTTAATAGGGTTTTTTTTAGTATTTACAAGTTTAACTTTTTTAGGTTGTCAGCTTAAAAAAGAATTACCTACAGGAGATAATGTCGGCTCTTTTTCTTCTTATGATCAATTAAGCGAATACTTAAGTCAGTTTTATCAATATGACAATAATCAGTATTATGCTTTTAACGCTTTAACTGGAGACGATTTAGCTGTACCTGAATCAGCTACTGATGAGAAAACCAGTGGCGTTAATTTTGATAGCGAGACTAGAGATCATTCAACTACTAACAATCAAGTAGATGGAGTTCAAGAATCAGATACGATAATGACAGATGGATATTATATATATATTTTATCAGGCGAAAAGTTTTTCATGATTGACGCTGAAACTCTAGATATTATTTATACATATGAATTTTTAGAGGGCTACATTAATGGAATGTATCTTCATAATGACAAAGTTGTATTGCTTGGTAGTTATTATTATGTAGTTGAATCTGAAGAACCTAACTATAAGGAAAGTGAAGATGATTTAACTAGCGACTATGGTTATGATTCAATGTATCCTTACTTGTATTACAATTATCATTATGGAAGCAAGATTGTTGTGTTAGATGTAAGCAATGTTGAAAGTATTACTGTTTCTAGAGAGTTAATTTTTGATTCTACATATATAACAGATTCTAGAATGATTGATGGCTATTTATATTTGATTATGAATAACTACTCTATTCAATACTATTACAATGAGGAAAGCTTTATTCCTAAATATATGGATAGTGTAGTTAGTGATGAATTAATCAAGCTTCCTGCTGGAAGGATTTTCTTCATGCCTAATGATGGCGAAAGTTTCTCTTATTTAATGCTTGTATCTTTTGATGTAACAAATGATGACCCTGCTTCTGTAAAAGCATATTTAGGTAGCACATATCAAATTTACATGAGCGCAAATAACTTATACACGATAGTATATAAGTATGACTATATTGAAGAAACTCAAAGTTATACACACAAAACTCTCATTATGAGATTCGCTATCGAAGATAATGAACTAAGCTATAAAGCGATGGGGACAATCAGTGGATCACCATTAAACCAGTTTTCTATGGATGAGTATGAAGGGGTATTTAGAGTTGCGGTAACCGATTATGTTTATGAGGAATATAATTTTACTATAAACAATACTTTATATTTAATGGATGCAACAACTGATGATGAAATGACTGTTATTTCAAAATTAGAAAACTTAGGAAAACCTGGTGAAAGAATTTATGCAGTTAGATTTACCCAAGATACAGCTTATGTTGTCACTTTTGTTAATACAGATCCGTTATACAAACTTGATTTATCTAATCCTGAAGAACCAGTTATTTTAGGTGAACATTATGAAGATGGGGTAAGTGATTATTTACATGTCATCAAGGATAATCTAATGATAGGAGTCGGAAGACAAGCTGAGACTTCTGTTCAGGCATGGACTAATTTCGTAGGTGTTAAAGTTGCTTTGTATGATACTACTGGAGACGTTCCTGTTAACTTAGAAACATATCTTGTGGAAGGTGAATATTCTTATAGTAGGGTTACTTATGATCACAAGAGTTTTATGTATTTCACACCTGAAGATGCAGATTTTACATATATTGCAATTCCTGTATCTGTGTATCATGATAATTATTATCGATACTCACAAAAACTTTATGTTTTTAAAGTATTCCATAGCGGAGATTTGGAATTAGTAGCTGAGTTACAACATATGGATTCAATAGATCAATATTTTGATTCAATAGAAAAGTCAGTTATGATTGAAAATTATATTTACACTATGTCATATTCGCAAATCCAAGTTTTTGATATGAATGATAATTTCAAATATTTGGATAAAGTGATAATAAATCAAAGTTATTATAGAGACTATGCATATGTGGAAGAACCAATTAGTTCTGAATTGATAGATTAATTTAATGATTTTTATAAGTTTAAAGAGTGATTTTGGTAAATCACTCTTTTTCTTTAATTGATTATTTATAATATAAGTCTCATTATTTTATAATGAGTTATAGATTTTTAGAGAAACATGTGATATTTTATGTGTGTAAAAGAAAAAAAATTACTCAAACTTAAAAAAAGGAGAAGGGAGTCTTCGTTATGAAAAGAAAAATTCTAATTTTTCTGCTTTTCATCTTTGTAGGTTTTTTTGCGGCTGGATGTGATTTCTTTGGTGGAAATCAAACCCTACCAATCACATTGCCTGAATCTTCAACGACGGAAACCGGGGAACAAAGTAGTACTACGACTACAATACAGTCAAATTCTAGTTCGACAATCACAACTGTTATTACTTCGGGTGAGTCATCTTCATCGACCACTCAACAAACGACTAGTACTACACAACAATCTACTACAACAACTGTAGAACAAACAACAACTACGACTACTGAAGAACAAACAACAACTACAACAACAGGAGAGCAAACAACAACTACAACAACTGAAGAACAAACAACAACTACAACAACTGAAGAACAAACAACAACTACGACTACAGAACAACAAACAACAACTACAACTACTGAACAAGGAACCTATTACAATGTTACATTTATTGATTGGGATGGTTCCGTTATAACTTCTATGAGTGTATTAGAATATAATGACGCTACCCCACCAGCTGATCCAACTAGAACAGGATATCTTAATTATATTTATGTATTTACAGGTTGGGATAAGTCATTTACTATGGTTCAATCAGATTTAACTATTCAAGCAACTTATGAATTGCAATATAGTTCTCAATCTGATTATACTCATGAAAACTTATTGATGCTTATTGCTACTATGTATCAAAGCACAGATGAAGCTTACTTAGAAGAAGAAATTGACATGATGATTTCTATGACTGGAGCTTTATCTGAACATGAACTTTATGATATGATGATTATTGTTGATAAACTAGTTACTGGATTACCAAATGTAACTGATGCGGCTGATTTCCATAGTTTAATGAGCTATGTTACTACATTAGGGCTCAACGGGGAAATGGTTGCGAATGTTGGCTTTAACATGATGAATGGTGCTATGACCTCAGAACTAGCTTTCTATCAAGAAGAAATCATTTATTATCAAACAAGAATCACAAATGCTCAAGAAGCTTTAGATGAAATCCCTTCAAAGATAGCTATTATCGATCAAGAAGTAGCTGATTATTGTAATGGGCCAGCAGCTATGTACGCTACTGAATGTTTGGCTTATTATAATCAAGTTAAGACCTTGATTGACTTAGATACTAATCATCAATTTTTAACTCGGAAATTGTATGAGTATGAAATCGATGAATGGGATTATAAAGATATGGCAGACATGTATAGAGATTACTATTATTATACTAATATTGATGTTGACCCATATCAAGCAGGTCAAGCTTATCAAGCTTATCAAGAAATTCTTAGTTATTATGATTCTTCTCAACAAGCTTATTTGACAAGTATTTTTGAAACCTATGAGCTATATTTAAATGCGGAAGCAGTATTCTTAGACACTGATTTTTCAGCAATAGAAAATTATGATACTAATGGTGATTATATTATTAGTATGTTATTTAACTATTTGTACAACGGTTGGACAAACGATCAATATGAATACGAATATTCATATCAAAATTTATTGTACAATAAAGCTGACTATGAAACTACTATTCAAGAGCTTACTAATAGAATTCAAGAGATGAATCAAGAAATATTGATGATGACTGATATCATGGCACTTATGGCTGATCCAGAAATGGAAGAAGACATCAAATTAGTAATAGAAATGGTATATGACGGTTTCTATGCAATGCTTGGTGAAATCGATCAGGAAATGTTTGATTTCATGATGAGCATGATGATGTTTAATGATTATTATGTTGTGCCTAAAGAAATGATGAGTGTTCAAATGGACACTGGAATGGGAATGCTTTCAGGCATGTTATCTTCATTATCGCCAGAGAAAGTGACTTATCTTCTTAATTCTTTAGGAGACATGATGTTAGCTTTTGAAGCTACGATGACTTTAGAAGAAAAGACATTAATAGCTGATATGTTAATCAATATTATGCCTTATATGATTGATGATGATAGTTTGACTGAAACTATGATAGCTAATTTAGTTAATCACTTCTTGCCAATGGTATTTAATGCGGGAGATGACATAGCTGGTTTCTTAAGTGCTATGACAGTTCAAAAAACACAAGCTATTATTGAGTTAGTAACTATTATCGCTATTAGTGATGATAATGATAGGCTTTAATTAATTTAGCACAAACACTAGAT
>JAQUZK010000210.1 GCA_028691335.1 Candidatus Izemoplasmatales bacterium | reverse complement strand
AGCTTCTTCAGAAAAAGCATTAGCTCTAAGAGATAACCATTGTTTTAAGTTATCTAATCCACCAACGGAATCTAGTCCACCCTCAGGATGATAGTATTCAAGTAACCCATCCCTTTTGATGATATGTTCTTTTTCCGATATTAAATAATTGATTATGCTATCATCTAGTTTATGAAACTTTTCTACAGCTTTTGTGAAAGCAAGATTCACTTCTGTTGTCGTTAAGCCCAATACACTACTTAATAGTTGATCAGATAAGTTAAATTTAGTACTAGGCAGTTCATAATTAATTATAACACTTTCAGCAATCTTTTTGATAAATTTTTTGTCAGGTAAAGCCATTTTAAGGGCTACAATTTCTTTTGCAAGTGGTTCTGGAATCATTAGCTCACTAGATTCTATTATTAAACTCTTGTTTCTATTACGATTTATTTTGCTAATTTCGAATAAAAGTTGAATCACATCAGCATTATTTAAATAGAGATTAAAGTTCTCTAAAATCAAATACATATCTTCATTTGATTCCATAAATATTTTAAGCACCTGTATAGGATCTTTTATTTCCTTTATTTCTCCATCTGAATCAATTATCCCAATGGACCTATTCCATCTATACCACTTTGTCATATGCTTTCCAGAGATTTTATCAATAATTGTTTGAAGTCTTTGCCACTCATATGTAATGACTTCGATAATTGGTGTTCTGCATTTTAATAATAATTCAAACTCATTGTCAAAGTTATTCATGTATTTTACCTCCATTAAGATACATAACTATATCTTTTTATAATATCAAGTTTTTTCATTTGATACTGAATTCTTTCACGACGTTTCTTCCATTTATCTGTTTCAGTCATTTCAGTGTAACGTTCATGAACTCTTTCGATGATATCCTCACAATTTTTTCTTTGATCCTGAATACATTGTGATTTTAAGTATTCATCTTCGCTGTTAATTTTAATTTGGTTGTAATACTCCTCAGGTGTCACTTCTCGAACTTGTTCAATTGCATTTTTCCAATGATGTTTCACTCTAGGAATATTTCTAGCGATTCTAGCTGCAACTTTAGCACTAACTGCGCTAACTGCAAAATCAATTACGACGTACTTGTTATTTCCAACATGTCCACATTTAGTTGATACAATATACTTGTTATTTTCGTTCATTTTCTTATCCTCCTTTGTTTCTTACAACCACATTCTATCAAACATAAAAGAACTTTAAAATGAACCATAAGTTCAAAAAAAATAACATCCTACGCAGTGCGTAAGATGCTATCCAATGAAACCTTAAGTACATTCGCAATTTCAACTGCTCTTTGGAATCGTGGATACTTAAATCCATCTTCCCAATCATAAACGACTCTACTGCTTACTCCTAAGAGTTCAGCGAATTGTTCATGTGTCAGTTCGTTTTCTAGTCTGAATCTTTTTAGATTTGGACCGAAGTTTGCAACGTCTAAGGTATTTACATTTGTGTTAGCCATGATATCTCCTCCTTTTATGAGATATTCACGCTATTTGGATTTACCACAACTAACGACATAATTATAACATACTCAAATCAAAATGTTTAGTCTTCATATAATATAAGATCACTAATTCTTATATCGAGCATATTACAAATTTTGACGACATTTTCCAGTGAAGGTAGATTCTTCCCTTTTTCCCAATTACGTAAACTACTAGAAGATACACTTATCTGAGATGCAAAAGTATTCATAGATATATTTCGTGTAGTTCTATAAGATGATATTTGGGTTCCTACTTTTACAGGACTAAGTCTTTTTTGCTTCATACAAATCACCCCGCATTCATATTATCAATCATTTGTCGAAACATTTAAATGAACCTACAGTTCAAAATGGGCAAAAGAAAAAGCGATTTAGTCTAATCGCTTATGTTATATTTACAAATAAATCTAAATAGAACTATCTCTATTAGGTTACAGAGAACAATTGTATACTTTGAAAAATGCAATACTATTTTTATATATATTAACCGCTTTATCAATTGATTTGAGTTTTAACTTGTGTTTTGGAAAACAGATTCGACTCCAGTTTCTCATTATTTCATCTATGTTATTAAATGTATCAAAATTGTATTTAAGTTCCTCATTCTTGATTAATGATTTTTCTAATAATTGATTTTGTTCTTCAGAAAGTGAATATTTCAACATTTCGTATTGTTCTAGAATTTCTTTTGCTTCTCTGTATTTCTTTATGTTTTTAATACGGTAACTAGTACTTTCTATACTATCATATACATAGATGACAGACTTGGCTCTTCTTAAATAATGTCTGCACCAATTCCAAAAGTCTGTTTCATTGTTCCTAAAGTGCATTTATGTAGTGTTCTTTATATATAAGTAATGCATTGTTTTCAATAGATAACTTACTTAACAACCCATCAAATGTGGCTATTGTTGAATACTTGTACTTATGGTGAGTAATTATCTCTTTGTAAATTTCATCAGTATATGAATTTACTCCATATTCTTTTTCCTCATTATAACGAATATAATTGATATCTTTAATTGTGCTTACTTTTTCTATTAATTCTAAAACAGTTACTAAACGCACTACTTCATCATAGAAATAAGTATCGAATTTCATTAAGTGATATTTCCCGATTGATTTGTTGTCAGAAATAAT
>JAQUZK010000023.1 GCA_028691335.1 Candidatus Izemoplasmatales bacterium | reverse complement strand
TTCCAGATAACAAAACTGTCATAAACGCAACGAATAATGTATTTAACAAATATCTTACAAACAATACATTTTCGATAATATATTGAAAATTACGAAAATCCAAAATCTTAAGACTAGGGAAAAAATCTGGTGGATATATAAAAGTTGTTGCGTTGTCTTTTAAAGCTGAAACAATCATATAATACATCGGAATAACCATAATCAGTAATCCTAACGCAGTTATCGAGTACTTAATCACTTCAAAGATTAATCTTCTTTTTTTATAATTCTTTTGCTTCATAAGTTAAGCCACCTTCTTCCCTCTCGTAACACCAAATAAGAATACTGTTACAAGCATAATTAATCCAGTGACTATCATACTAAGTGCAGCTGAATAACCCATATTTAAAGCTTCAAAAGTTTGAAAATACATCCAAGTTAAAACCACTTCCGTTTGATGCATAGGATTACCCCCAGTCAAAATAGCAATCGGAGTATAAGTATTAAAAGCTCCAATAGATAACATAACTAAAGCGAATGTTACTGTACCTTTGATTGAAGGTAAAGTTATATAAAAAAACTTTTGCCTTCTACTAGCGCCATCAATATCAGCCGCTTCATACAAATTCTTAGGTACCGCTTGTAAAGCAGCTAAAAAGATTATCATGTTCCAGCCAATACCTTTCCAAACACCAAGTAACATTGCACTAGCTAAAGCAGACCACCTAGAACCCAACCAATTCACAGGCTCTTCAACAACTCCTAATACATCAACTAAAAAGTAATTCATCAATCCAGAATTCGCAAAAATATATCTAAATAGCAAAGCCACTACTACCCAAGAAGTAATGACCGGCAAATAATAACCTAATCTAAAAAATAAATTTAATCTTTTAATTCCATTTATAAGCAAAGCTACAGCCAAACCAATAATCATCTGTAAAGGCACTGTTACTATTGCATATACGAAAGTATTAATAATAGCTCTTATAGCAATAGGGTCAGTAAGAACATCAACATAATTCTGTAAACCCATAAACGGAGAAGTTGCTTGAAAACCAATATTCCAATCAAAGAAACTCATTACAAACATCTTTAATATTGGATATATTGTAAATAATAAAACAAATAGAATTCCTGGTAAAAATATTACCCAAGTTCTCCAATCAGCTCTATTCAGTTTTCTTTTTTTCTTTAGTTTAATAACTTGATCCATCTTACCAACCCCTTGCTAAAATAAGAGAAAAACGTAAAAACTATTGTTAATTAACCTAATAAATCATCAATAGCTTCCGCTGCTTCATCTAAAGCCGCTTGTACTGTTTTAGTACCTGTTATTGCTTCTGCAACTTTAGTTGCGATAATATCTTCCACTTGTGACCATTCAGGAATAACTGGTCTTGCTTTTGCAGTTAACAACGCTTCTTGGAAAACTGGTAACAATGGCATAGCCTCAATTGCTTCAGCGTTTTCTAAAGCAGCTAAATTAACTGGCATTTGTCCTACTTTAGCCATTTCAACTTGCGCGTGTTCTTCTGTCATAAACTTAACAAACTTCCATGCAGCTTCTTGTTTTTCAACACTTGAATTCTTGAACTGCATAAAGTTTTCTCCACCTAAAACACTAATTGATCCCTCACTACCTTCTGGTAGTGGAATAGCTCCATAATTAATTCCAGCTGCTTCATTAGAAGTAGCTCTCCATGGACCATCTAGTTCAAAAGCATATAAACTAGAAGCCCAGCCATCAGTATCTCCTGTAGCTCCAGGATCCATTGAAGGTCCTGCAAGTTCTTCAGCTTGATATAAATCAGCTAAAGATTGGATAACATCCACAACTGTTTGCGAATTAATATAACCTTCAGCTGTAGAGTTATCTGGAGAAAGAACTTCTCCACCTTCACTCCAAATATAAGGTCCAACATTCCAAATTCCAGTCCAAGGTTCTACCATTCCAATAACTGACTCAGACTTTAAACTAGAAACAGCCGTCCATAATTCATCTAATGTATCTGGAACATCAACGCTAGCAGCTTCTAACAAATCTTCATTATAAAACAAAATCTTTGTATTAGTATTCGCTGCTAAACCATAATATTTATTTCCCATTAAATTAGAACTATTAGCTGAATCTAAAACTTTATTCGCTTGAGTTACATAATCTTCAAAATCACTCATAGCTAATAAAACATTCAAACTTTGGAATTGTGGAACGAAAGCAATATCTCCTCTAAGCACATCAGGTAAAACCCCTGTGTCAGCACCTAAAACCACTGAACTTTTTAAAGCTCCCCATTCCATAAAAACATGCTTAACTTCAATGTTAGGGTTAACTTCTTCAAACTCATCAATCAAAGTTTCCAAAACAGTAACTTGTCCATCTGAAGCCGAATAATTATGCCAAAATTCAATTGTAACCTTTTCATCGTCATTATTACAACCAACCATGGCAACTACCAAAAACAATAATAATGCTAAAATAATTGACTTTCTTTTCATTTTTTCCTTGTATACTCAAAATAGATAGTTTTATTGTTTTGAGTATACTTATCCTTTCTCTTTTGAATTGATTTTTTAAACAATAAAACTTAATATAATGTTATAGGCGCTGTGAATTTTTTTCATGTTTTTGTAACGCATTTATTTGTGATTATTTAAGGAGAATAAAATCACAGCTCTATTCTTAATTATCGATTAGTTATCTGACGCCTTGACGTCTTATCACAAGTTAGTAATGAGTAGAATCCTGTGTAATTAATCAGCGCCTAAATATAATGTTTGGAGGTTTTATATGTACTATGTCGGTATTGATATCTCAAAGTACAAACATACCTTTGTGATCGCCAGTCACTTAGGTGAAGTTATTCAAAAACCTATGGATTTTGATAACTCACATCTTGGCTTTACTCAATTCTTAGACAAACTTAAGCCTTTTGATTCAAATCAATTAAAAATAGGATTCGAATCTACTGGTCACTACTCAGCTAATCTTAAACAGTTTCTTCATGTTCAAGGTTACTCTTTCTACCAACTAAACGCCCATTTAGTTAAAAAGTTTTCCTTGAGCCTCTCTTCTAGAAAAGCTAAGACTGATAAGATTGATTGCTTAGCTATCGCTAAGTTTTTAATGACTATAGATTCGAAATCCTTTACACCTTTATCTTATCACATTTCTTTTCTAAAGTCACTAACTAGACATTACTACCGTTTAAACAAATATATTGGTAAAACTAAAGTTGAACTTGTCAATTACCTTGATAAAGCTTTTCCTGAGTTTACTCGCTATTTTAGTAGTATTTATACTAAAACACCTCTTACTATCCTCTTGAAAGCTAATTCTCTTAAATCTATCGCCAATATGACTCGATCTAGGTTTGATTCTTTAAACAAGTTATCTAGAGGTAATTTCAACTACTCTAAATACATTAAACTAAAACAAGCAGCTAAGTTTTCCGTTGGCGTTAAAGATAAATACTATTGGTCTTTACTCCACTTGACTATCAAAAGAATTCAAACTCTAGAAAATGAGAAAGAGAAAGTTGAAGATCATATTAATCTTATTATGAAAGATATCAATTCTCCTATTACTTCCATTCCTGGTTTGGGTACTACTAGTGCAGCTATTATTCTTTCAGAAATTGGCGATATCTTTAAATTCTCTAACTCTAGAGCTTTGATTGCTTATGCCGGCTTAGACAACTCTGTTCATCAATCTGGCATAGAATCATCTTATGGTAAAGTTTCTAAAAGAGGTTCTAAATATTTAAGAACTGCTCTATATAATGTCTCTTTCCCTATTGTTAATAATTCTAAACTTTTTTATGATTACTACTTCGACAAAAAGTCTCGTGGTAAATCTCATACTCTTTCTTTGATTTGGGTTAGTAGAAAATTATTAAGAATTATCTATTTTCTTCTTAAAAATAATCAAGAATTTTCTGATCAAGTAATCTAAACTTAAAACAATTATTTAGTCCATCTGGCGAGGACTTTTATATAGTCCTTAACCTATATTATTAAAAAATAGGTTTTTTATCTTTGTTTTATTTCTTAGGTTGACTTTTTATAGTTATTCTCCTTACAAGAATTATCAATATCTATTCTTTAAACTCTTAATCAAAAATACTAGTCTCTCTAATATAGTTTTACGCAACTATATCCATTCTTCTCAACTACTACTTTTCTTTTAACGAAAATATCTTCTAAAGAAACTTCAATACTTTCATCAAGAGTATTAAACAAAACCAAAATTTTCTCATTCCCAAATACTCTAATAAAACCAAAACAATTATCAACTACTAAATACTTAATATCCCCAAATCTTATCGCCTCGTTATCGTTACGATACTTAATTAGTTCCTTAATCTTCAAATAAATATTATTTCCTACTCTATCCCACTCCATAGCTTTTCTACATCCAGGATCAACTTCACCTATCATTCCAAGTTCATCACCATAATAAATCACAGGAATACCTAAACTTAAAATCAAAAATGCATAAACTTGTATAATCTTACTCATATCCTCTTTAGCTCTAGTCATAATTCTTTCTGTATCATGACTTCCTAATAGATTATACATTGTTCCAAGAAGTGGTTTAGGATATCTAAAACTCAACCACTGCAATTTATTTAAGAACTCATTTTCAGAAATTCTACAATCAACGAAGTAATCCAAAATATAATTTCTATATAAATAATTCATTACTGAATGTACTTGTTTCGAAGAAAGTAATTCATACCCATCATGCCAAGTTTCACCAATCAAGAGCAAATCCTTTTTACTCTTCTTTATTTCTTTAGAAAACTCATTTCTAAAGCTTTCCTCTATCTCATCAAATACGTCCAAACGCCAACCATCAATATCAAAACTGTCAATCCAATACTTTCCTACTTTAATTATAAATTGTCTTAATTCTAAAGACTGATAATTCAATTTAGGCATCCACTTATAATCGCCAACAGCCAAGTAATCATGTTCTATTTCACCATCATTTACAAAACTGAACCAAGAAAAATATTTAGATTTTTCTTTATTTTCCTTAGCATCTAAAAACTGTTCTGAAAAATATCCAATATGATTAAATACTCCGTCAAAAACAATTTTGATATCTAACTCATGAGCTTTGCTTATTAATTTTTTTAAATCTTCTTTAGTACCATAACTAGGATCAACTTCAAAATAATCAATAGTATCATATTTATGATTTGAGGCAGCTTTAAATATCGGCATAAAAATTATTAAAGATATTCCTAAATCTTTTAAATAATCAAGTTTATTAAAAACCCCTAAAAAATTACCTCCAAAAACATTATCTCTTGTTGGAGATTCATCCCATTCAACAATCTTCTTATTCCCACTAACATTTCCTTCTCGATAGAATCTGTCTACAAAAATGTGATATCCAACACGTCCTTTAAAAACATCTAAAGAATCAATAATATCATCCTTATTAACATATTGAAATTCAAAAAATCTTAATGGAAAATCATTAGAAACACCATCTTTTGAATAAAAATACTTTTTACCTTTAGAAACAATCAAAAATACATAGTTTAAATATCGAAACTGCTCTTTACTTTCTATAAAAACATCAAAATATGGACTTTTTTTATCAAAAGAATAATTATCCAGTTCTAATAAAACAGATTCTTCTTCTCTAAATCTTTTCCAATATTTAATTGAAATACTATCAACTTCACCAAATAAAACTTCTAGTTTTATATGTATTTTATTTAAACCTACTGCGTAAATATAATCTTTTGACTCATAATGTCTTAGTTTAAAATTTTCCATTATCTATTACGAAAGAAAAATTGACAAAATTAATCTTTCACTCCTTTCAAGCAAAATTCATCATACTATTTAGTGGTGTTTCTTTTAATTATCTTAGTAGAAATCAAAAGACCTTGATCTGTTAAATTATTATTCTCTATTAAATCAAACAACATCTTAGCGCTTTGATAACCCATTTCAAACACATCAACATCGACAGTTGTAACTTCTGGGTACATTAAACTAGCTATTTGACGACTATCAAAACTAATAACACTAATATCCTCAGGAATTTTTAAATCCTTATCTTGAATAGCTTTTATAACACCAACACTTAAAGAATCATTCCCACATATCACAGCCTGTGGCATTTTTCCTGAATCAATTAATTTCATCATTTCTTTATAACCTTGTTCCTTACTGTTATTACAAGAAATAATCCATGAGTCATTATTACTAATACCAATTTTTTCAATTGCACTCTTAAACCCTTCGACTCTTCTTTTAGAGAAGTCTTTAGTTGAATCATAACCGATAAAAGCAATATCTTTTAACCCCTGTTCATAAAGGTAATACACAGCTTTTTCAGTACCTTTTTTATTATCGATATCTACCCAACTAACATTATCTTGAATGCTATCAACTTCACCCACAGCTACAAAAGGAATTCCCATATCTTTCAACTCTTTAACTAGCTCTCTAGTAAGTATTGATACAGGTAAAACTATCCCTTCAGCTCTCTTGCTTTTAACAAGCCACGAAATAATATCCTGTTTTTTCATTTTTGTGTTAACATTCGCTACCATCAAACTGAATTCTTTCTCTTGACAAGACTTTTCAATTCCATGTATTACTTCATAGAAAAAAGGATTTTGAAAAGACTTATCATCATCAACATCAATTAATAAAGCTATTGTGTATGACTTGTTAGTGATTAAAGCCTTAGCGATATTATTTGGACTATAATTAAGTTTCTTAATAACTGCCCAAACTTTATCTTTAGTTGATTGTGAAATTGAAGGACTATTATTAATAACCCTTGAAACTGTTGATGTGGATACTCCCGCAGCTTTAGCTACTTCTTTTATACTAATCATCTCTACCTCCACGCTATCGTTTGCAGTTCTTTTTATACTACATATAGGCAATTTGTTAAACCTTTTCTATTTTTCAGTGCAAACGTTTGCATTACAATTACAGTTTATCATAATAATTCTTTTTGTCAACAAACTATTTTATATTTTTTACAAAACAAAAAAAAGAGCAAACCAATTTTCAGATTTGCTCTATAAATAACTTTTAACTATTTTTTCATACGCTTTCTAAAAACATATATTGCAAAAACACTAATAAAAGCAATATAAGTAAGTACAACAAAAAGATTAAGCCATATATCTTGATAATTACCAGCCATAACATCTCTTAACAAATCTACCCCATGAGCAAACGGCAAAATATATGCTATAACCTCATAAGCTCCTCCAATCATTTCTAAACTAAACCACATACCACTCATAAAAGCTACTACTTGAATTAATATTGAAACAATGGGGCCAACTTGTTGGTCTTTCAATAGACTTCCAAACAACAACCCAAAACTAATAAATAGCAAAGAAATAATTAACAAGAAACCCAAAGCAATAAATAAATGAATATTCACCTCTAAACCCATAAAAATCCCAGATAAATAAAGAATAATTATTTGAATTAATGCTATCACAATCATCGGAAGCATATAACCTAATATATACTCAGTTGGTTTTAATGGAGAAACCATCATCCTTGATAAAAACGAACTATTTCGATCTTTAGCTACCAACAAACCACAAAACATTGTTAAGAAGGTAAAACTGAAAACTATAGTCGAAGGCAAGAAATTCTCAATACTAAAAGCATCATTAAAACTAAAACTCTTATTTAAAGTAACCATAAAAATTAATAAAAAGATCGGTAACCCTAGAATAAAAGCTAAACTTAAGGGATCACTTAACAGCTCTTTAAAATTTCTTTTCGCATAAGTCATTGTTCTCATAATATCTTATCTCCTTCTGTTAAAGAAAGAAAGATATCTTCAAGTTTCTCTAAGCCTGTTTTTTCTTTTAGTTGTTCAATAGTTCCTACTATCTTTAATTTCCCGTTATCAATAATCGCTATTCTATCTGATAAAGCTTCCACTTCCTCCAAATAATGCGTAGTCAATAAAACAGTAACTTCTCCTTTTAAACCCTTCAAAATATACCATAGTTCTCTTCTAGCTCTCACATCTAGTCCTAAAGTAGGTTCATCTAAAAATACAATTCTCGGTTCAGTAATTAAAGCCATAGCAATACTTAATCTTCTCATTAAACCGCCAGAAAGCTTTTTTGCTTTATCTTTCTTTCTTGAATCAAGATTAAATTTTTTTAACATACTACTTGCTTTTTCTCTTGCTTCTAAATCAGAAAAACCATATATTTTTGCAATAAAAACTAAATTATCATAAACACTTAAATTAGGAGCTACAGCTGTTTCTTGAGGAGAAATATTTAATATCGGTTTAATATTATCCATATCACTGACAATACTCATACCATCTATATAAGCATCTCCACTACTTGGCTCCAATAAACCTGTCAACATTTTAATAGTTGTAGTTTTACCAGCACCATTAAACCCCAATAAAGCAAAGAACTCTCCTTTTTCAATATCTAGAGATAAATTGTCTACAGCTTTTCTTTCTTTAAAATTCTTACTTAAGTTCTTAAGTCTAATTATACTCATATTTTATTATCCTTTTTGTGCATCAAAAATACTCTGAGCAAACTTCATATAATCTTCATTTGATACAATAGCTATTCCCTGATTCTTATCAGCTAATACTAAAACAGTATCTCCTGGCTTAATATTAAACATATCACGAATGTTCTTCGGAATTACTATTTGTCCTTTTTCCCCAACTTTAGCAATAGATAAAGCTTTATCATCCATATTAGTCATCATTTCACCTCGTTAAACTCGTTATACTTTTCATACTTATTATACTTTATATCTCACCTAGTTGTCAATAGAAAGTGGTTTTGATTATTTGAAAATCAAAACCACTCACAAAATATTAATAATCTAAAAACTAGAAGACATAATTTTTAAAGTTCATCTAATTCAACTCCATAAATAACTTCATGATAAGTATCTTTAGTGCGAAGGTTAAAATTATCATCCCATCCACTAGGCTTTGTTTCATGCTCCGTATAAATTGTCAAGTTCATTACATTTCTAAAAGCTTGAGCATCAATTATTACAACAGATGCTGGTATATATACTCTCTCCAAAACATAGTTATATACTTGACCAAAAGTTGTTATAGGCGCTGGACATCCAAAAGCACTATATCCGATTTCTTGTAAATTTGAAGGCAATTTAACCACTTCTAAATATGGATTATTATAAAAAGTATATTGTTCAATAACTAGCAAACTTGACTCATCTTCAAAATATAACTCCTTAAGATTTGGACTGATAACATTTCTTCCTAAAGATACAACAGATTTAGGAATAATGACTTCTGAAATACCTGTTCCAACAAAAGCATAATCAGCTATACTAGTTACTAAAGACTCATTTTCAAATATTAAACTCTCTAAAGAAGATACCCCTCCAAAAGCATAAGTAAGAATTTGTTTAACATTTTTAGGAATCACTACTGACGTTATAGATGTCTGATAAAAAACTTCAACAGAAACAACTTCTAGACTTGTAGGGATATTAATACTGCTAAGATTTACACACTGATAAAAGGCCCTGCTGTCAATAGTAGTCACTGAATCTGGCAGTACAACCGAAACCAATGATTCACACTGATAAAAAGCTTTAGATCCTATATGAAGTAAATTTTCTAGACTCATAAAAACAACTTCTGATAACTTGACACAATGATAAAATGCATTCTCATTAATAACTTCTAGATCAACCGGAAAAATAATCCTCTTTAAATTAACGCATTCTGCAAAAGCCATATTATCTATGAAATTAAGTTGGCTATCATCTTCTATTGTAAACGTAGATAGACTAGTCATAAAAGAAAATGCTCCATATCCTATTTCTTTAATTGATTTAGGCAAAATAATCTCTTCTATTTGACTATTTTTATATAAAAAATATTCCGGTATTTTCTCTAAAACAATCCCTTCTTCAAAAGTAAATGAAGTCATATTCTCATTAAAAGCAAAAGCTGAGTCATCAATAAACACAACAGTATTTGGAATTTCAACTTCAACGATATATAAACCATTAAAAGCTTTATAACCGATAAGTTGTAAATTTGAGTTTTCAGAAAAATTTAAATCAAATAAATTTGTATAATAGAATGCGTAGTCATCAATCAACTCAACATTTTCACCAATATAAATTTCACTTAAACTCGTGTTATAAAATGAATAACTACCAATTTCTACTAAACTATCCGGCAATTTAATTGAATTGATCTTTTCACAGTTAGCAAAAGCATAGTCGCCGATGATTTCAATATTAGAATCTATTTCAAAATTAACGTTTTCAAGTAACAAATTATCTTCAAAAACACGATCCATAATACCAATAACCAACAAATTATTATACGTATTTGGTATATTGACCTCACTACTACTTCCGTAATATGAAATAATCATTGCGTCATTAGAATTACTAATAGCAAACCCAAACTCATCGTTTTTTTCAATCCTATCAATATCATAATATATTTTAACAGGGATTAATTGCCATTCTACTTTATTGGAACTAGCCCCCGTATAGATTACAGTCTTTTCTAAATTATGGAAGCTCAAGCTACCAATTTTTTCTACTGACTCCGGTATGTAAACATAATAAAGATTCTCATTATATCTAAACACTTCTTGCCCTATAGACTTTAGCCCCACTGGAAATACAACTTCTTTTAAACTTATACATTTTCCAAAAGCATAATTATCTACACTTTCCAAAAGACTACCTTCAGAAAAATATATATTTTCTAAATTATCGCTCTCATAGAAAGCATATCTATCAATATCCTTTAGAGAAGCCGGTATTGAAATTGACTTTATACCAGAATTTGAAAGACTATATTCACCAATCGTAATTAAACCCTCAGGTAAAACAACTTCTTCTATAAATGAAGCGTTGTGAAACGTTCCTTCCTGTAAAACTTCGGAATCAGTCAAGACCACCCTTCTTAGTGAAGATGAAATATAAAAGACAACCCCATCAATATAACCTGATCCCTCCTTTTGTCTAACCATAGTTGATCCAGTGTAATCTGTTTCACTAAAAAAGTAACCTAAAACACCTTCCTTCCTAATCGATGTCCTAGTTTTACCAATATACGGTGTTGTGATACTTTCTAAACTGATATCTCCTCTAAAGATATTTTTTCCAATAGTTTCTATAGAATTAGGCAAGACAATTGATTGTAATGCAGACATATTTTCAAAAGCATAATCATCTATTTTAGATATTCCATCTGGAATTACTAGATGCTTAATAAAGTTATTATTTCTAAACAATGAATAATCAATCGATAAACTGTCTTTAGCAAGTTCTAAAACTACATTCTTTAAATCACTATTCAACAAACTTGTGCTAACAGAACTCGACCCGCTAGAAAATCTAATTACAAAACTATGTTCAGGAATATTATCAACACCATTAAAATAATGAGAAAGGTTATAATTCAACTCACTAGAAATCTCTATTAGTTGTATATTTTCATTACCAAAAAAAACTCCTATTCCAACTTCATATACTCCGCTAGGCAAGAAAATTTTTTCTAGATTAATTAAACCACTGAAAGCAAAGTCACCAATATAAAAAATGTTAGAATATATGTATAGTTCTTTAATTGTAGTATTATTCATAAAAGCATTTTCACCAATTTTTAACACTGGTAAATCATCAATAAAATCAGGAATTATAACTTTTTCTGAATTACCAAGATAAGAAGTTATTTCAACAACTTCATCTTTAATAGAATAAGTGAAATCAATAACCTTTGTAATCCATTTTGCATACAATTTGATATCGTGCGCAGGCATAACATCATATTCAAATTTTAAAGAGTACTCAATATCTAAAAACCAACCTGCAAAATCCATTCCATCCATAGTAGGTGTAATCAAATCGATTGGTTGTTCAAACTCTATATAACTATCTTCGATTAAACCACCACCATTTGTATTGAAAGAAATTTTGTAGGTGTTTTTACTCCATTTAGCATATAGTGTGTATTCTTGATTGATAAACACAGAGAAATCAAACAAAGTCAAAAAGTTTTCTTCAAGATACCATCCATCAAAAGTATATCCAACTCTTTCAATATCTACAGGAGATAGTCGAGTATTTTCGATAACATAAATAGAATCAATTTCATCTGCGCCATTTGTTTCAAAATCTATCAAATAAGAGTA
>JAQUZK010000022.1 GCA_028691335.1 Candidatus Izemoplasmatales bacterium | reverse complement strand
ATTCTCCCAACGATAACCGCTTTATCTGAAGTAGCTATAAGAAGTGTCGGTAAGGAAATAGAGCAAGGGTCTTTAGCTCTTGGCGCAACAAAAACTCAGACTAATTTTAAAGTTATTTTAACAAGTACTAAATCTGGTATATTCTCTTCAGCTATTTTGGGCATAGGTAGAGCTTTAGGAGAAGCTACTGCCGTAAGTCTTGTTGCTGGTAATTCACGAACAGGCCCTAATTTTGGAGTTTTTGATATAACTTCAACTTTAACTTCAACAATGTTACAAGGCCTTAAAGAAACGATTGGTATTGATTATGATATTAGATTCAGTGTGGGGATTATACTTATGATTGTCATATTAATAACAAATAGAGGACTTAATTACGTTAAAAGAAAGATAGGTAATGTCGATGTCAAGTAAACGTAAAATAATTGATAAACTATTACAAATAACTACATATTTTTCCGCTATTTTCGTTGTTTTAATCTTGTCACTTATCTTTATATTTGTTATAAAGAATGGATATACCTTAATTAATTGGGGTCTTATCACAAATGATTATCATGCTCAGTTTTATAATGGCGGAATTGAAGAAATAACAAGTTATTCAAACACTGATAAACCAGATTTTTTGACAGATAATGATTATTACTCAGAGAAGTGGGGTGTCGCTTTCTCAGATGATATTGATAGAGAAGGAAAAACAGTTATAGTAGTCTCTTATGTAGCTATAGACTCACCATTAAATAATATGTTTGATAAGAATAACACAGATAATTTAGACTTTAAAATCGAAAACGGAAACATTGTAACTTCAATTAAATTTTATGATAAACCTTCAGCCCTTAGTATGAATGGAGCTAAGAAAATGATTGAAGCTCTTGATCAAGAAAACGAGTTTAGAGAAATTGTCTTTTCGTCTCTTGGGGGAGGTATTAGAGGTTCTCTTATAACAACATTCTATGTTATTGGACTGACATTAATTTTTGCTTTACCAGTAGGGATATTTACTGCAATATATTTAAATGAGTTTGCAAAAAAGAATAGATTTACAAATTTCATTCGAGGTATGATAGAAATGCTTACTGGAGTTCCAAGTATCATCTTTGGATTAATGGGTTTAGCGGTTTTTGTTCCTTTAACTATCAAATATACACCTGCAACAAGTGCGAATATTCTTTCTGGTAGCTTAACATTAGCGGTGATTCTATTACCGGTAATCATAAGATCAACTGAAGAATCATTGAAGGTTGTTCCTGATGATTTTAGACAAGCCTCATTAGCTCTAGGTGCTAATAATACTCAAACTACATTTAAAGTTGTTTTAAGATCAGCTTTACTCGGAATATTAACAGCTACTTTATTATCAATAGGAAGAATTATTGGAGAAAGTGCAGCTTTAATTTTCGCTGTAGGAACAGCGGTAAAAGATGAGATTTCAATTTTCGGAAAATCTACAACACTTGCTGTGCACATTTGGTCACTCATGACTGATGAACCAGCTAACATAGAGCTAGCGAGCACTATTTCAATAATCATTTTAGCAACAGTGTTATTTCTAAATCTATTAATAAAGTTGATTTCAAGAAATTACATGAAGAGAATCAATCAAGGAGGATAAAATGGAAAATTCAGTATTTACTATTTCTAATCTAAATTTGCATTACGGAACATTTCAAGCATTAAATAATATAAACATTGACATCGAAAAAAATAAAGTAACGGCTTTAATTGGGCCATCTGGTTGCGGAAAATCAACTTTTTTAAGATGTTTAAATAGAATGAATGATCAAAATGATAAATGTAAGATATCTGGTAACGTTTTATATCACAGTGAAGACGTTTATCAAAAGAATTATGATGTAATATCTCTGAGAACAAAAGTTGGTATGGTTTTTCAAAAACCAAATCCTTTTCCCATGACTATCTTTGATAATGTAGCTTATGGTCCGAGATGTCAAGGTTTGAAAAATAAAAACCAACTATATAAAATAGTAGAGTCTTCACTTAAAAAAGCAGCTCTATGGGAAGAAGTTAAAGATAGACTAAAAGAAAGTGCAATGGGCTTATCTGGAGGACAACAACAAAGGCTCTGCATTGCTAGAGCAATAGCTATGGAACCTGAAGTTATCTTAATGGATGAACCAACAAGTGCGCTAGATCCAATAGCGACACTTAAGATAGAAGAGTTAATTAACGATCTAAAAAAGAATTATGCAATAGTAATTGTAACTCACTCTATGCAACAAGCAGCTAGAATATCAGATAACACTGCTTTCTTCTTATCTGGAGAGTTGATTGAATACAATCAAACTGATGTTGTATTTACTGCACCTAAAGAATCAAAAACTGAAGATTATATTACAGGTCGTTTCGGTTGATTCATTGAATTAAAATAATAAATAATATATAATTTATATGGAGGTCTTTATGACTAATAGAACACAATTCGATTATGAATTAGAGGAGCTAAAGCTAAGCCTAATAAAAATGGGTGATTTAGTTATTAAAAACATACATTTATCACTAAAATCATTCATTGAGATGAATTCAGATTTAGCGAATAAAATTATTAAAGATGATAAAATTGTTAACCAATTTGAGTATGATATAGAAAAGGATTGTATGAGAATAATTCTTAAAGAACAGCCTGTAGCTAGGGATTTAAGACTGATAACTTCAGTGCTTAAAATGATTACAGACTTAGAGCGAATTGGAGATCACGCTGCTGACATCTCAAAATTGACTGTTTTCATGGAAAAAAACAATAAGCCATATCTTGTTCCTCAAGTAAACAAAATGGTTGATGAAAGTGAAAAAATGATAAAAATGGCTTTAGAGTCGTTTGTTAATCAAGATCAAAATATTGCTTTAAAAGTTATTGATAACGATGATATCGTTGATGACTATTTTACTGAAATTCAACACCTTGTAGCTGAAGCTATAAGGCAAGATAATATAGACGCAGATTATGCGATTTATCTAATGATGGCAGCTAAATATCTTGAGAGAATTGGTGATCATGCAGTAAATATTGCGGAATGGGTAATATTTTCTATTGTTGGTCATCATAGAAATTGAGGCTAAATTGAAACCACTAATATATTCTGTTGAAGACGACTTAGATATTCAAAATGTAATAAAAATAGCATTAGAGAACTCTCAATTTGAAATTTCTCTTTTTAATAGTGGAATATCACTTTTTTCTGCTATGGAAAAAGAAAAACCAGATTTACTATTAGTAGATATTATGCTTCCTGATATTAGTGGGTTGGACATTATCAGGAAAATAAAAAAAATCGAGAAGTTTAAGGATATTTTAATCATGGTTATATCCGCTAAAACATCAGAAATAGATAAAGTTGTTGGAATAGATTTAGGAGCCGATGATTATTTAGTTAAACCTTTTGGTGTTTTAGAATTAGTTTCAAGAGTTAAGGCTCTACTAAGAAGAAAAAACAATGAAGTTAAAGATAAAGATACAGTAATCAATGGTCTCAGATTAGATTATAATAACTATACAGTAATATATGAAGAAAAATCCGCTATTCTTAACAAAAAACTATTCTCACTTATGGAATACTTTATCAAGAATTCCAATAAATTATTATCTAGAGAAGAACTATTAAACAATGTATGGGGATACGATTTTTTTGGCGAAACTAGGACTTTAGATGTTCATATAAAAGAACTTAGAAGAAAGTTAAATGAAGTTGGCTTGAATAAAACTGTAATTGAGACAGTTAGAGGGGTCGGGTATAAGTTAACGTTATGAAAAGAAAAATTAACTGGATTTTTATTTCCATAATATTTTTTTCTATCGGTATCTTCATTTTAGGAGCCACACTTTTCGCAAGAAATAGCATGCATAAAGTCACTGAGTTAAATTTAAATAATTATTTAGAGATTGTTAAGGTTGACTATGAAAATCTTGATGAAACTCAAATAATTGATAAGTACAAGGTTATAGATAATTATCTGCGAATAACATTTATAGATTCTCAAGGGGACGTGATTATTGACTCTTTGGTTGATAATTTAGACAATCATCTTAATCGTCCAGAAATAGTTAATATTGGAAAAGTCTACACAAGATATTCTAATACCCTAAAGATTGATATGATGTACCTTGCGACAAATCTTGATAATGGAGACTATTTAAGAGTAGCTATTCCTAGCGGGTCTATAATGACTTTTTTAAATGATTTTGTTGCACTTTCTATTGTTGTAGGGATACTAATATTAACTTTATCGATTATAGTTGTTACATACCTGCTTAATTACTCAATGAAACCTTTAGAAGAGGTTAAAACGATACTTGAAGATGTTAATGAAGGTAAATTTAAAGAGATTGATCAAATGGTTAAATTTGATGAAATTAGTGGTTTGGTAAGTGAGATTAATATTATTAATAAAACTATATCAGAAAACATAAATTCTTTAAGAACTGAAAAGAATAAAACTGATTTTCTATTAAAACATATGAATCAAGGAATTTGTGTTTTAGATTCAAATGCCAAAATAATTCTTCTAAATGATTATTTGAAAAATTTATATAATTTTAATATTGATTTCAATATTAATAAGGATTATAGATACTTATTCAGGGATGAAGATATCCAAAAAGCAATAAATGAAGTATACAAAGAAAAAAATAATATTAATCTTGTAAGCAATATCGGGGATAAGTATTATTCAGTTATGATTACATACACCGATGAAGCGTGGAGTTTTAACTCAGGCGTTATATTAATCTACACAGATATAACAACTTTAAAGAATATAGAAGTGTTAAAACGAGACTTTTTCGTCAATGCTTCTCATGAATTAAAATCCCCACTTACAACTATAATTGGATCTACTGATTTAATTATTCAAGGACTTGCTAAAGATAAGAATACTGTAGATGATTTGATATCTAGAATACATTCAGAAGCTAAAAGAATGGATAATTTAGTTATGGATATGTTAACTTTATCTGAATATGAAAATAGAAACCAAAAAAACTCAAAAAGAATGATTAGCATTAGATCGTCAATAGATAATATTATTGAAACACTTAGGGTTTTGATAAATGAAAGTAAGACAGTTATAGATTTAGAGGTTGAAAATTTAACAATATATTTTAGCGAAGATGACTTTTATCAATTGTTTAAAAATTTAATTGAAAACGCAATAAAATACGGAAAACTTAATGGTAATGTTTTTATTAAAGTTTTTTCAGACTCTGATAACATTAAGTTTGAAATTAAGGATAATGGAATCGGTATACCAAAATCAGATTTAAGTCGGGTTTTTGAAAGATTTTATCGAGTTGATAAAGCAAGGAGTAAGTCTTCTAAAGGAACCGGTTTAGGATTGTCAATTGTAAAACATATAGTTTTAAATTATAACGGTAAAATTGAGCTTAATAGTGAAGAAAATGTAGGAACTGAAGTAATTGTTACTTTTCCTAAGTCAGAGTTACATTTAACATAAGTTTAAGAGAGGTTTTTATGAAAACAAAAGTGGCTTTTATTTGTACGCATAATAGTTGTAGAAGTATAATGGCAGAAGGCTTTTTAAATCATTATAATGACGGTAGTTTTGAAGTCTATTCTGCAGGAACTGAGAAATATCCATCTCCTAAGCCTTTGGCAATAGAGGTTATGGAGGATTTAGGAGTTGACATGTCATATTCTAGAAGTAAGTTATTAACTGAGATTCCAAACGAAGTAGATGTTTTAATTACTATGGGCTGTGGCGTGGAGTGTCCTTTTATTCCAACAAAATATCGAGAAGATTGGGGATTGGATGACCCTAGTGGAAATCCGAAACTCGAATTTGAGAAAACCCGAGATTTGATAAGATTAAAAGTTTTAGATTTGATAGAAAGAGTTCAAAATAGTTTACTATAATAAAAAAATTTAATATAATATTTAATATAAAAAAAGTAAGGTTAATTGTTATTCTTACTTTTTTTTGTGATACATTAAATATTAAAGCTCAAAGTTTTTTATAGCTATAAATATAATATTAACAATAGTTTTTTGCTTGGCAACATTGTATAATAATATTGTAAAGGAGGTTAGCCTATGGATGAGTATAGAATACACAAAAACATTCTTTGTATTGACTTAAAAAGTTTTTATGCATCGGTAGAATGCGCTGTTTCTGGGCTTGACCCCTTTAAAACCCCTTTAGTTGTCGCAGATAAATCTCGAGGTGGAGGGTCCATAGTTTTAGCGGTTACTCCATATTTAAAAAGCATAGGAGTTCCAAATAGATGCCGAATTTATGAACTTCCTAAGAACATAGATATAATCTATAGAAAACCCAGAATGGAGAGATATTTAGAGTATTCTACAAACATTATTAAAATATACTTAGAATTTATTTCTGAAGATGATCTTTATGTCTATTCAGTGGATGAAGTTTTTCTAGATGTTACAGAGTACTTAAGTTATTATAAAAAAACAGATTATGAAATAGCTAAAATGATAATGGCAGAAATCTATAAAAAAACAAAGATATATTCGACATGTGGAATAGGGCCAAATATGCTTATAGCTAAGCTAGCTTTAGATATAGAAAGCAAACACTCTCCTGAGTTTATTGCTAAGTGGAGTTATGAAAACTTGCCTAATAAATTATGGCCAGTGACCCCTTTATCAAAGATGTGGGGTATAGGCAGAAATATGGAAAGAAATTTGAATTCATTAGGAATTCATAAGATTGAAGATTTGGCGAAATATGATGTTAAAAAACTAAAAAAGAAATTTGGGGTAATAGGAGAAGAACTATATTATCATTCTCACGGAATTGATATGAGTCTAATTCAAGAGAAATTAAGATTAAAACCCTCTAGTAAAAGTTATGGTATAGGACAAACTTTATTTGAAGATTATTATAAACCGGAGATATTTCAAATTATAAGAGAAATGGTCGATGATGTTTGTAGGAGATTAAGGGTAAGTAAGAAGAAGGCTAAAACAGTTCATTTTGGTTTAGGATACAGTAAGGAAATAGGTGGTGGTTTTGCTAGACAAATGCAATTATCTCAACCATCAAGCAATGAATCTCATATATATCAGTTATGCATGAAAATTATGAATAAATTTTATAATGATTCTCCAATAAGAGTTGTAAGAGTTTCAGTTACTGGTTTAATTGAAGATATAGATTATCAAATCAATATCTTTGAAGATATTGAAACAGTCCTAAAGGAAAGAAATGTTTTTCAAGCAGTTGATGAAATAAAAGAAAGGTTTGGAAAAAACAGTATTAATAGAGCTTCTAGCGAATTAAAAGAGTCTACATTAAAAGCTAGAAATGATATGATAGGTGGTCACAATGCCTAGTCAATATATCGATAGAGGCATCATAAAGTGGGCAGCTTTTGATGCATTAAGCGGATATCATTCAATGCTTAAGGAAATGCAGTATAGATTGGGTCAAAGAGAAAAACCGGTTTTAAGTGATGATGAATACGAAACTTTAAATCGTAATATTCAAACAGCGATAAATTATAAGAAAGAAGTTGAACTCAAGTATTACAGTGATGGATATATTAAGGTTACTTTTGGTTTTATTGAAAAGTTAGATTTCATCAATAAGCGTATTACCTTGTCAACATATGAAAAAATTTTAGCAGAAGATATTGTCAGTTTGGAAATAGTAGATTAGTTTTGTCTTTTGGCATAATTAATAAAAAATGCTATAATTATACTGAATAGAAATGAAGCGAGGATTAATGCATGATTAAATTTAAAAAACTTGAGTCTTCTAAGGTAGTATATTTTATATTTTTAGGTCTGGTTATTTTAGAAATAATAGGAGCTGGATTAAGTGTTGCTTTTGCGACAACAGTGGGGCAAAGAGATGCAGGACTAAATAACATATTTTTAGGTTTTTTAGCTATTGTTCTTTTTTCTTTACCTTGGATTATAGAAACAAGATTTAAAATAGATATTCCAAATTACTTAGAGATAATTGTATCTTTATTTATATTCGCTTCAATTGTAATGGGTAATATTCATGGTTTAGTTGATACCGTTAAAGGTTATGACAAGTTTTTACATATAGTAAGTGGAACAGCTATATCTATAATTAGTTACGAAATTATTTACTCATATAATTTATCTAGAACAAAAGAACTTAGATTAAACCCTGGATTACTTAGCGTTTTTGCTTTTTGTTTTGCGATAACATTATTAGTTTTATGGGAGTTTTATGAGTTTGCGGTAGATACAATTGCATTTAATATATCTGGTGAGCCATCTAGAAATATGCAAAGGTATCAATGGATAAATGAAAGTTCAATATATCCGCAATCCTACGGTTTGATGGATACAATGCTAGACTTGATAATAGGGGCATTCGGAGCTTTTGTGGTTAGCTTTGTTGGATGGCGAATTTTGGTTAAAAAATTTAATTATGAAAGGAGAAAAGATACCGATGATAATTGAAAAAGCATATGCTAAAGTTAATCTGTTCTTAAATGTTTTAGACAAACGGAAAGACGGATATCATAATTTAGAAATGCTTAACGTTAAAATCGATCTTTTTGATACATTAGAATTTAAATTAATTGACTGTCCAGAAACAGTTATTATTAAGTCAAATGATTTGTTTTTATCGAATCAAGAAAATGTAGTAATTCAAGTTGCTAGATATATGTGTAGAACATATGATATTAAGTCAGGTTTAGAAATAAAAATTGATAAAAGAATACCTTTTGGAGCTGGTTTAGGTGGTAATTCCGCTGATAGCGCGGCGGTAATAAAGGGTATAAACAAATTGTTTGAACTGAATTTATCCCAAAAAGAAATGCAGAGAATTGGGCTTATGTATGGTGCTGATATCCCATATTGTTTAACTGACAAAGCCGCTATAGTTACAGGTATAGGAGAAGTTATAGAAGAGATAGATTTAGATTTTTCCAACTACCATTTAATGTTGATAAATCCTAGAGAATATATTTCTACTAAAGAGGTATTTGAAAAAGCTGATAAAGAAAAACTAGAAGTTTTTGATTTTAACGAAGTTAGAAAATTCATTAATGAAAATGATATAGATTCACTTAAAGAAAAATTATTTAATTCTCTAGAGTGCATAGTTGAAAAAAACTTTTCAGTTATCAGTAGATTTAAACAGACATTAGTGAACGAGTTGGGGGATAAAGGATTGGTTATGACTGGCTCAGGTTCAAGTTTTATTAAACTTATTGATAAAAAAAAGGATTTTTCACGGTTTATAAACGCTTTCAAAGGGAAATATTTAATAAAAATTAACGATATTTTATAAAATTTTATTCAACCTATTGAATTATCAAAATTAAACATGATATAATTTGATAAAGAGGTGGTAGTGTGAAAATAACAGAAGTTAGGGCAAAAAGAATTAACGGTGACAATAGATTAGTTGGTGTAGCTGCCATTACTATTGATAATTGCTTCGTTGTTCATGAGCTTAGAATCATTGAGGGGAAGAATGGATTGTTTGTTGCGATGCCAAGTCGCAAAATGCCAAGTGGAGACTATAAGGATGTAGCACATCCTATTAATAGCGAAACTAGAGCGATGATTGAAAAATCAGTTCTAGATACCTTCCTAGCTTTACCTGAAATTAGCAATGAAGAAGATAAAAACACGGACTAATTAGTCTGTGTTTTTTTGTCTTTTAAATTAAATTCTTACTTTCTTGTTTCGACTTAATGTTGTATAATAGAATTGAATAAAACTAATGACAAAGAAAGGAAAGCAATAATTTTTATTGTGATGGTTTTTTATGGCTGTTTTTCATGGTTCTAAAGTAAAAATATTTGCATTAAGTTCTACCATACAACTGGCTCAAGATATAGCTGACTATATTGGAATCCCTCTTAGCAAATGTGAGGTGACTCATTTCGCTGATGGAGAAATCAATATTAACATTCCAGAGACTGTTCGTGGACATAAGGTTTTTGTTATTCAATCTACTTGCAATCCTGTCAATGAGCATATCATGGAACTGTTAATAATGATAGATGCGCTGAAAAGAGCATCTGCTAGAGAAGTTAATGTCTTAATACCTTATTACGGATATTCTAGACAAGATAGAAAAGCTAAAGCTAGACAACCGATATCAGCTAAATTGGTAGCTAATTTATTAGAGGTTGCTGGAGCTGCTAGGGTTATAAGTATGGACTTACACGCTCCACAAATACAAGGCTTTTTTGATATACCAATCGATAATTTCCGAGCTATGCCAATACTTTCAGAGTATTTTATGAAAAAAAATCTAGAAAATATATGTGTTGTTTCACCTGATCATGGTGGAGTTGCTAGAGCTAGAGATTTAGCTAATATACTTCAATCTCCTATCGCTATTATAGATAAAATGAGACCTGAACCAAATGTCGCTGAAGTTATGAATATCATTGGTAAAGTAAGAGGAAAAACCTGTATAATTATAGATGATATGATAGATACAGCTGGTTCAATTTACGCTGCTGCAAACGCCTTAAGCGATGCTGGAGCTAAACAAATTTATGCATGCTGTACACATCCAGTCTTCTCTAAAAACGCTCCGCAACTATTGATGGAAGCTCCCATAGAAGAAGTTATATGCACTAACACAATTGAACTACCGAAAGATAGAATTTTCCCTAAACTGATTCAACTATCAACTGCTGAGTTGCTTGGTCAAGGAATTATTAATATCATTGATGATCAAGGGGTTTCTACACTATTCTCTTGTGAAAGACAATAATTTAACTCTTCGGTATTAAAGCCGAAGAGTTTTCTAAAAAAATAAAAGAGGTTAAGCTATGAATAATATAATTAAAGAAAGTCTAAAATATGAATCCATCACTTTTAATTTATTATATAAAAACACTCCGAAAGATAAACCAATAGTGTTCTTTTTTCACGGGTTTGGTGGCGACAAAGAATACGGAGCTGGCGGAAAAGATATAACTCTTGCTTCAATGGGATATACTGTAATTGTTTTAGATGCATATGAGCACGGTGAAAGAAGAACGAATGAATATGAAAAATTGGACAATTCTCAAAGGCAAGCAATGATAATTGATACTGAAATAAATACAGCTCACGATGCTATTAAAGTATATGATTTTTTAGTAGAGGATAGTAAAATTTCAAGTGAAATGCCGTTGGCTGTTTATGGAGTGTCTATGGGAGCGGCAATAGCGTTTTATTTGTCAACGATATTCGATAAAGTTAAATCAGTTGTAAGTATTGTGGGGTCTCCTTCTTTTGTTGATTTTTATAGTTATAAACAAGAAGTTTATAGCTTTCCAAAGGATAATCAATTCTATGATAGATTAAAAAAATATCAAAGATTAGACCCGCTACTAAACTATAAATTATTCGAAAACAAAAAGGTTTTTATGTCAGTTGGGCTAAGAGATAAAATTGTTCCAATGATTTATGCAAAAAAACTCTCAAGTTTAATCGAGTGTGAGTATAGAGAATACGACTTAGGCCATGAATCGAATCCAGAAATGCTAAGTGACTCTTATAATTTCCTTGATAAAAGCATAAATCATTAAGATAAACACTTTACAATTAATTAACCTATGTTATAATAAGATAAATTGATGATTGGAAGAGTAGATTAACAGTAGTTATTTAAGCGAATGAGGGATGGTGTAAGCCTCACAATAATGGTTGAATCGAAAAACGCCCAAGAAAGACAGAAGAAATTAAGTAGAACTGTACGTAAATCTTGCGTTAAAAGATGTTGAGTGCCGATTTATATTAAAAAATCGGAATTAAGGTGGTACCGCGAAATAATCGTCCTTTTTATAAAGGACTTTTTTTATTTTTAGGGAGGTGAAAAACTTGATTGAAGCAGAGCTAAAAAAACTTTATAAATATGATACATTAAAGAGCAAAACTAGATATCATAAAAAGAATTATATTGAAGGCGAAAATGACTTGTTTGCAGGTATAGATGTTCCTTCTTTAAGAAGTTTAGCTTTAAAGTATAAAGATAAAGTACCTAAGGGAGAATTAAAAAAACTGCTAAAACATAAGGTTCACGAACATAGACTATTAGGATTACTCATACTCACTTACAAGATGAGAAAAGCAGATATCATTGAACAAAAAGAAATAGTAGATTTATATATAGAACACTTAGATTATATAAATAACTGGGATTTAGTCGATCTTTCTGCCCACTATATTTTAGGAAAATATTTTTATAATATT
>JAQUZK010000209.1 GCA_028691335.1 Candidatus Izemoplasmatales bacterium | reverse complement strand
CGCGATATAATGATAATCATCATTCTTCCTAGAAAGTGATCTAATAATACCTCCAGTTGTCGGAAAGAATCTTGATTTAAAACCTAAATCATCCTCAAGACTATTCTCTAATTTTATATCTTCTTTATCTAACCACTTACTTAACTCCTCATATGTTAAAACTGCATCTACATAACCTTGATAATGCTCAGCTTCGTCTTTCTTCGCAATACACGGACCAATAAAAACAACTTTTGCATCTTTTATTCTTTGTCTTATATCTAATGCATGAGCTTGCATCGGTGAGATTATTGGTGCTAAACAACCTAATAAATCCGGATAATACTTCTGAATCAATAAGTTGACCGAGTGACAAGCAGATGTGATAAAAATATTTGGTTTTACTTCATCTAAATAATCTTCATACTCAAGTTTAACCAAACCAGCTCCAATAGCTGTTTCTTCAACATCGTAAAAACCAAGTTTCTTTAAAGCAGCCTTCATCGCGTTAATTTTAACTCCGTTATAATTAGCTATAAATGATGGCGCTAAAGATACAACAACATGTTCATTCTGTTCTAAAAGTACCTTTACTTTTTCCATATCAGAAACAATTTCTTTAGCATTCTGTGGACAAACTACATAACAATGTCCACATAAAATACATTCGTTCTTTACTACACTAGCTTGATTTCCAGAAAACTTAATCGACTTAACTTGACAATTTCTGATACATTTATAACAATTCTTACAACTATTACGATTTAAAGTAATAATCTCACTCATGAATTGATCCTCTTTAAAACCATTTCGTTAAATATTACTTCTACATTATCTGGATTCATCGAATAGATTACTCCATCAATATCAACACTAACTCCGCTCCTGCAATTGCCCATACAAAATTTTCCGCTTAAAGTTAAACTATCTTCTAACTTATGAAACTTAATAAGTTCTTGAAGTTTATTAACTACTTCCCTAGCACCTTTTAAATGACAAGAACTGCCTATGCATACTGAAATCTTCATAACTTACATCCTCTTTTTAAAAGTATTTCTTGCATTAATTATAGACATTAAAAATTCTACTTCATTCTTCTTAGCTTTATTAAGTCTTGCGGCCGCTACTATCGGCAACCAAGACTTAATATAATCCTCGTTTGTTTCACTCTTTTCACAAAACTTTTGTAAATATATCTTAGCTTTATCTTCGCCATAATTAATCATAAACTCTAAATATGTAAATGCTACATCTGCCGAAGCATTACCAGTAGCCGCATGAGCCCAGTCAATAATATAAAACTCCCCCAAGTCATTTACAATAATATTTGAAGGATTAAAATCTCCATGGCATAGCTTGTTATGCTTTGGCATACTTTCAAGTTTTTGTCTAAGTTCATATCTAACTGTAGCTAAAAGATCAGTTTGTTCTATCTTGAAATTTAATTTATCTTTTAATTTATTAAGCATTAATACTTCAGTATTATGAACCTTCATTTGTAATGTTATAAACTTATCAAGATACTCTAAAAACGAATCATTGTTTTTACTCATTAGACTTTCTAAAGTATTTCCTTCAATATATTCGTACTCGATAAGCCACTTACCTTCCTGATTAGTTGAAGTAGATATCAATTTTGGAACTAATAGATTAGTCTCTTCAACTCTTGCTTGATTTAATGCTTCATTTAAAACTTGAGCTTTAGTATAATTCTTATCAAAACACTTAATAACTTTCATACCGTCTCGATAAATAGTTTTATCAACTCTAACACCGATTATTTTATCCATATATAACAACTACTTTCTTTTAAAGATTATTCATTAACCTGATTAATACAGACAATGAATTAGCCATATTCTCGTTTTTTACTAATATATTATTTGGAACTTTTAAACTTGAACTAGAAAAATTCCAAATCGCTTTTATTCCGGAAGAAACCATCAAATCCGCTGTTGCCTGAGCTGATTCCTCAGGAACGGTAATTATACCTATTTTTACATTATGTTTTTCACAAATGCTTTTAAACTCATCTAAACTATTGTACTTATCACAAACATCAAATGCCGCAACTATTTTAAGATTAATTCTATCAAAACCTAGATAATGAAATAAAGCTTCACCTAATCTTCCCATTCCGACTATAACGGCTTTTGTTAACTTATCAAAACCCATATATGAACTCAAATCATCAAGTAATGATTTTACTTCATATCCAATTTTTGGTTTTCCACCAAAGCTGATCTTAGCTAAATCTTTTCTAACTTGAACTTCACCTAAACCTAAGCTATTAGCGATTATAGTCGCTGAAATATACTCTTCTTCATAAGTTTTTAAATACTCAATATAAATTGGTATTCTTGAAAAAATAGCTTCATAATTTCCATTCTGCAACATCAAGACCACCTTCTTCCACTAACTATCTTATCAGTCCTTAAAAAACTTTTGAAATGCTTATTTGTTATATCGATATATCTTTATCGATATACATATATAAAAAGAAGGCTAATCAACATTAGCCTTCTTCATAACTATTCTTTTTTGTTCAATTAAACAAGTTAAAAACTGCTTATCTACCTCACTCATTCGGTAGCCTTTTTTATAGATCAAAACATCTTTATATACTTTATCACTATCTAATACTTCTTTTTCCACTAAATGATGTTTTTCTGACAAATCAGCAGGTACTCTAGACCCCCACATATAAGTTGAATGGATTGTCTCTAACAATG
>JAQUZK010000021.1 GCA_028691335.1 Candidatus Izemoplasmatales bacterium | reverse complement strand
TGGCAATGAAGTTATACACGTAGTTGGTAAGGATATTTTAAGATTCCATGCTATCTATTGGCCAATAATGTTAATGGCCTTGGATATACCAATTAAATTCCGTCTTTTCGCACATGGTTGGTATTTAATGAAAGATAGTAAAATATCAAAATCAAAAGGTAATGTAATTTATCCAGAACAATTAACTCAAAAGTATGGTTTAGATGCTTTTAGATATTACATTGTTAGAGAACTCAATTATGGACATGATGGAGCTTTTACTCCTAACGATTATATTTCAAGAATTAATACTGATTTAGTTAATGATTATGGGAATCTAGTTTCAAGATCAATTTCGATGGTTAATAAGTACTTTAATGGAAGTATTAAAAATACAAAACACTCTCATGAGTATGTTAAGTTTGAAGATGATTTAAAAAGAGTGGCTAAAGAAGTATTTATAAATTATCAAAAAAATATGGATGAGTTTAAGATAGCTTCTGCTTTATTGGAAGTAAGTGCTTTGGTTAAAAGAACAAATAAACTTATCGATGATACATTCCCTTGGGAATTAGCTAAAAATAAGGATAATTCAGATGTTTTAGAATCGGTAATGTATCACCTCTTAGAAAGCATTAGATTGATTAATATTATGTATATCCCAGTGTTAATTGAAACTACTCCAAAGGTATTTGAAATGTTAAACATAGAAGAAAAATTCCAAGATTTTTCTAGTGCGGTTTTTGGAATAAAGAAAGATTATGTAGTTGTTAAAAAACCAGAACACTTATTTCCAAGACTAGATCAAGAACTAGAAGAAAAGAATATTAAATCTATGATGGAATCAAATGTTGTAAAAGAACCAAAGAAAAAAGAAATTGAAATTCTACCTGAAATTATTTTCGATGATTTTTCAAAAATTGATATCAGAGTCGGTAAAGTGCTAGAAGGAAAATCTCATCCAGACGCTGACAAATTACTAGTTTTCAAAATTGACACAGGTGATAAAGTTAGAACAATTGTGTCTGGAATAGCTAAATATTATAAACCTGATGATTTAGTTAACAAAAATGTTTTAGTAGTATGTAATTTAAAACCAGTGAAATTAAGAGGGATTTTATCGGAAGGAATGATTTTGGCTGGCGAAAATTCAGCTAAAAAACTATATGTTGTAGAAGCTAGTAATGATATGGAACCAGGAGATAAAATAAGCTAGAATTTATCTATCATTGTTGATTAATATTTGTTGACTTAATTTAACACAAGTGGTATGATAATAAAGGTACATTTTTATTTTATAGCCCACTAGCTCTTTAAATACTTTAAGGAGGTATAAAATGAAAACATTCATGGCAAATGAGAATACAATTCAACGCGAGTGGTTCGTTGTTGATGCAGCTGGACAAACTTTAGGACGTTTAGCTACGGAAGTAGCTACGGTATTAAGAGGAAAACATAAACCAACATATACACCACATGTAGACTGTGGAGATTATGTAGTCATTATTAATGCTGAAAAAATAGTTTTAACTGGTAATAAATGGGAAGACAAAAAATATTATACTCATTCTAATTACCCAGGAGGACTAAAAGAAAGAACTGCTAAAGTAATGATTATTGAGAAACCAACTAGAATGGTTGAGTTAGCTATCAAAGGGATGTTACCAAAGACAAAATTAGGAAATCAAATGTATAAAAAATTATTCGTTTATGCAGGACCTGAACACAAACAACAGGCACAAAAACCTGTAGTTATGGAATTGAAAGGTTAGGAGGAAACAATGGCTAAATCTGTTATGTATCGCGGAACAGGAAGAAGAAAATCTTCTGTTGCAAGAGTAATATTAAGACCTGGTGATGGAAAAATAACAATCAATGGACGTGAGTTCAAAGACTATATTCCGTCAGCACTAGCAAGACTAGATGTTTCACAACCTTTAGTGCTTACAGCAAACGAAAATACTTTTGATATCTCAGTTAATGTTAATGGTGGCGGACTTATTGGTCAAGCAGGAGCAGTCCGTTTAGGGATTACAAGAGCTTTACTAGAAGTTAACCCTGAATACAGAAAAATCTTAAAACCAGCTGGATTAATTACTAGAGACCCACGTGCTAAAGAACGTAAAAAATACGGACTTAAAAAAGCGCGTAAAGCATCACAATTCAGTAAACGTTAAAATGCCGAATATAAAAAACACAGGATTCCACACCCTGTGTTTTTTTATTTTAAGAAAACTACATGTCCTATTTAAACAATATTAAAAAGTGATATAATTGAATTATAAAAGAGGTGAATATAAATGTGTTGGTTTTTTAAAAAGAAGAAGAAAAAGAAAGAAGTATTACAAAGTTCGACTGCTACGAGATCAAACATAATTTCGTCTACACCTACGACTACTGATAAATCTAAACCTTTAGAACCAGATGTGACAAAAGCTTATGACAAAAATCAAGTCCCAAAAGTAGAAACTAAAGAAGTAGAAATCACTTCATCACAAGCTAAACCAAAAGAAACAAAAACTAATGTAATTCAAAAAAAACCTGTAACTAAGAAACAAGCTTCAACAAATCAATATTCAGGAAAATACGAAATATATCCTGAAGCCGGATATTTTAAATTCCGGTTAAAGGCCTCAAATGGGGAAATACTTGCTGTATCTTTTGGCTACACCTCTTTAAAAGGCGCTCAAAGTGGTATAGAAACTTTTAAAAAGAATGTTGAAACAGGTGTGTTTGATCTTTACACAGATAAAAGTGATTATTCCCAGTTTGTCCTCTATACTTCGAATCGGGGAAGAGTGATTATACTAGGAGAATTCTATAATAATTTAAAACAAGCCGAATCTTCAGTTGAATCAGTTAAGAAGTTTTATCTTAATGAAAAGATTGAAATACTTGATGATATAAAAGATGATGAAGTAAGAGAAGAGATTGTTGAATTTGAAAATGTTCCTGAAAATGATAATGGTAAATATGAAATATATTTAGAAGAAGGTCTCTATTATTCAAAATTAAAAGCTAATAATGCTCAAGTATTATTTGTATCTACTGGTTACGCAACCAAAGCTTCATGTAAACAAGGGTTAGAAACAATTAAGAAAGCAATTCAAGAAAATCGGTTTACTGTAGCTAGAGATAAATTTAAGAGATATAAGTTTAACTTGTATTCTTCAACTAATCAATTAATTTTGACCGGAGAGACATATCCAGTTAAAGGCAGTTGTCTTTCCGCAATAAACTCAGTTCGTAAATTTGCAATGAAAGCTAAAGTCATTGAATTGTAAAAAAATATAAGGGCTAGCTTCTTCTTAAAAGCTAGCTTCTTTTTTTCTTTGTTCGTTTAAACCTTTTTTAAATATACATAGTTACTTAAATATGTTAAAATATTAGTGTAATTAGGAGTATAAAAATGAAAAGAACGTTCGTAATAGTCGCTTTAGGAGTTGTTGGCATATTTGTTTATACAATAACTATTTTACAATATACATACTTAACATCCCTTGCGTCGATTTTACATTCAAAAGTTGCTTTATATATTCTTACTGGGTTTTTTTGGTTTTTCGCATTACTTATAGTAATAAGGATTTTACTAAAACCTAGTTATGCTTATAATAAAAGTTATTGGATTTTAATAATTGTTTTAAATCCAATTTTAGGAGTATTCTTGTATTTTCTCTTTGCGAGAGATTTTCAAACTAGACGATTTTGGAATACAAGACCACTAATTGCTAATAAAGCTTTTTTAGGGCTTGAGGAAGTTTATCCTATTGATTTTGATATGTATGAGTATGGAGAAGTATTTAAATTTATCAGAAAAACTACTGGTAGAGCCATATATAAGGATGATACTTATGTAGAAATTTTAAATAATGGAGATGTATTTTTCCCAAAGCTTATCCAAGAATTAGAAAAAGCAAAAGATTACATTTTTATGGAGTTTTATATTGTTAAAAATGATAGAATAGGTAAAAGAGTATTAGATATTTTAAAGCATAAAGCAGAGGAAGGCTTGGATGTATATTTAATATATGATCATTTCGGTTCAAATAAACATCTAAATCGCAGATATATGGTTTCGCTAAAAAAATCTGGGGTGAAGATTGGAGTATTTGATCCACAATCAATTTCCATTTTTAATTCTAACGTAAATTTTAGAAATCATAGAAAAGCAATAGTGATTGATGGTGAATACGGTTTCGTCGGGGGAATGAATTTAGCTGATGAATATAATCATGATGACCCTAAGTTTAAATTTTGGAGAGACACGCATGTTTTTATAAAAGGAAATGGAGTAACTAGTATTCAAAATGTTTTTGTAAAAGATTGGTATTATATTACAGGAAATGTCTTAGATAAGCCGTTGTTAAAGAATAAAGAAAACTTTCCTGGCTATTTTAGTGTAATAGAATCTGGCCCTGATTTTGAAAACGGATTGATTAAGGACGTTTACTTAAAAATGCTTGCATCCGCAAAAAAAAGTGTTAAAATTGTTACACCGTATTTAATACTTGAACCAGAAATATTATCAGCAATTAAGATAGCTGCTAAGTCTGGAGTTAAAATTGACTTACTGGTTCCTGGTAAACATGATTACTTCACTGTCGGATATGCCACTCAATCATATTATGAACAATTATTGAATTTTGGAGTTAGAATTTTTGAGTATAAAAATACGTTTGTTCACTCAAAAATTCTTATTATAGACAACAAAGTTGCCAGTGTAGGTTCAGTTAACATTGATCCAAGAAGTTTCCATCTAAATTTTGAAGTAACAACAATTTTTGAAAATAGCTCTGTTAATTATCTTGTGGATAGTTTTAAAGATGATTTATCGAAATCAAAAGAAGTTACTTTGGAAGAGTGGAAAAAACGAGGAATATTATCGAAGATTATACAGGGTTGGTTTAACTTGTTTAGTCCGATGTTTTAGGGAGGATAGATATTTTGACAGATTTTGAAAGAGCTTTACTAATAATAGTTTTAATCTTAATATTATCAATTTTAATTATTAATCTAATTTCTTTTTTTACAATGAGAAAAAAAGAAAATGATAATCTTGACTTAAAAAATGAACTTAACCAACTACAAATAGCTATATCTAATTATTTGAACGATGGTTTAACAAAAATGTCCACAAGTGTTAATGATCAACTTATCAAATCTTTAAATATCTCTAACGATAACATCTCTGGATTAAAAGATAAGCTTTATACGACAATTTCTGATTTTCAAGAAAAACTGAATGAACGCTTTAATTTAGAGTTTAAGGAACTTACTGAATCAATAGATAAACGGATGCATAACATTAATGAAAAAGTTGAGGAGCGATTAGATAAAGGTTTTAGAGATGCCAATACGACATTTGTTAACATCGCTAAAAGAGTTGAAGTTATTGATGAAGCACAAAAAAATATATTAAGTTTATCTGAAGAAATGGTTTCTCTAAAAAATATTCTTTCTAACAATCAAGCTCGTGGTTCATATGGTGAATATCAACTTAATCAACTTTTATATTCGATTTTTGGTCATAACAATAGGTTATATCAAACTCAGTATACGATGAAAGAAGGAAAAGAAGTTGTTAGGGCTGATGCGGTTGTCTTCATGCCTGAACCAAATGGAATGATTGCGATTGATTCAAAATTCCCATACTCTGCTTACTCCAAATTATTTGACAATAAGAATTTAACAAAGGACGAAGAACAAAAGCTTATTTCACAATTTGGTTTGGAGGTTAAGAAACATATAACTGATATATCAAAGAAATACATCAATCCTCCTCAAACTACTGATTACGCACTAATGTTTGTTCCTAGTGATGGTATCTTAGCTTTGTTGCACTCACAACTACAAAATGTAGTTGAGTATGCGAGAGATAAATTTGTTACAATAGTATCACCGACAACCATCATTCCTTTATTATCCTCATTTAAAGCGTTTATAATTGACTCTGAAAGAAATAAGTATACAAAGTTAATTACCGATGAGTTAATCAAGCTAAGTAGAGAATTCAAAAGATTTTCAGATGAGTGGGGAAGGTTATCTAGAGCGATAGATTCAGTCAAGAAAAATAGTGATAGCGTAAACTTCCGTGTTGAGAAAATTTCATCTAAGTTTTCTGATATAAAGAATGTGGGAATAGAGCAGGGGCTATCTACAGATGATTTAAATAACGATGAAGAAGAATAAAAAAAATTAGATTACTTAATGTGGACCACTTGAAAATATCTTTTAAAAACGTTATAATTAGCATAGTATCAAATATGTAAAGGAGAATTAAATGAACGGAACAGTAAAATGGTTTAACGCTGAAAAAGGTTATGGCTTTATTACAGACGAACAAGGCAATGACATTTTCGCACATTACTCAGCAATCCAAGGTGATGGTTACAAATCTTTGGAAAACGGTCAAGAAGTTACTTTTGATGTAGTTGATGGAGATAGAGGACCTCAAGCTGCAAATATAGTTAAAAAGTAGTAATTGTAAGTTAAACAACAAAGTAAAAAAAAGTAAAAGGTCACGAATTTTCGTGACCTTTTATCTATTCATTAAACTTTATTATATTTGAACCTATTGTTTCGAAATCGATTGAATCACCAACATCTTTAGAAATAAAATGCTGCATCTCTGAACTTGTGAAGTTAACAACATTTATCATATAAAGCTTGCCATTAACTTCTATCCAATAAATAGTATTTCCTTGTATAACATAAGAAGTTATTTTATCAATAGTTCCGCTAACATTCTCGGTTATACCCTCATCATCATCACTTAATTTGGTTAAATAAAGATTATAGGCATCCATTTTTGATTTTTCTGAAATAACATTAAAATCTAAATCTTGAATCTTTATAAATACGTAGCGAAGTATTCTTCCGTCTTCACCTTTAATTAAAACAAAATATGAAGGGGTATCTAAAATATTCATGGGAATAGGGAAAGATGAAGATATGTTATTCTGAGGTATTAAAGTAAGTGCTTTATTCATAGCTGCTTCTTCAGTAGCTCCTGGAAATCTGTATAATTTAGTTTCATTTGTTTTCATATTTGCATAGATAAAACCAATTGTAGATTCATCATTTCCAGCACTAGTAAGACCAGTGAAATAAAATAATTCTCCTTCATTCATAATTACTCTTGTTCCACTTGATGTTTGTATAACTCCTTTTTGTGCGAAAACACTATTAAACCAACCATCTTGAAGAGATCCCCAGTAATTTAAATGTTGAAAAATTAAATGATTAGGATAAACACTTTCAACCCAGTCAGGGACATCATTTGGTTCATAAATATTAATGTCGCCATCAATAGCGTCGATAACAACAGTCTTATTTATCTTAGCTCCCCCGTTGATGAAAATAGTAGGTAATGAGTATTGTAAAACGTAATAAGGATTTCCTTCTTCATCAATTTCAAAGAAATAATTTTCTAGTTTATATTTGCTCAAACCATTATAGTAAGCGTGTCTTAACAAATCTTGTCCAAAGAAAGCTGAAGGAACAAATTTCATACCTTTTCCTGTGCTCTCTCTTAGATTAATTAACTGAGTTTCAGAGGTGATTTTATCAATTAGAATATAACCCGGTGTCCCGATATCATTATTACTTGTCCATTTAAAGAAACCACGATATTCTAAGGGAGCTACTAGATATTGTTTTCCTTGATAGATAATATCAGAATAATCCCCAACTTTAAATTCAGAACCTATTCCTGGATATTCTCCAAGTTTTAAACTCCCTAATTTAGATCCATAACTTTTATCTACTATAGGTAAACTATCAATATCTACAGTATTGATATCTTCCACAAAATCAGCTTCAGTAACTTCTATTAAGTTTGCGTATTCCTCAGCGTGAAATATTGGTCTTCCGCCAAAAATATAAAAGAGAAACAAAAAACTTATTAATCCAGAAACAGAATACATCATTATTTTTTTATATAAATCTTCATCGAATTTAATATAAAAGAACACAATATTGAATCCAATTAATAAGTATATTCCAATAAAAATAAACATACTGGAATATCTAAAGTTAGCTTTTATCATCATGAAGTAGTTCATTAAAAGCATTAAGCCTAGTAAAGCGATTAAAATACCTGACATAATTAAAATGTCTTTTGTTTTAATATTTCTAAATTTCATTTTTTTTATGACTCCTTTTTTCTTTAAATTATTAATAACAATTTTTGAAGTCTGGCATTCTTTTATAATATCTTTTTCTGTTGCTTTTCCATATCTTGCTATATAATCAAAAACATATTTTTGCCTATCTGTGAATTCAGATTTATCATAAATGTAATCCTTATCAATTTCATAATATGTTGTATGATTAAAAATTCCCGGATGTTTTTTAATAAAATTTTTAAAAAAACTATAAATCAAAAGTACTATAAATGTAAATAATAACTCCATATTCTCTCCTAGATAGTAAGACTTTTTTTGTTAAATATGTGTATACTTATAATATAGATACCAAAACCTATTATTGTTGATAAAGATCCAGCGAGAAAAATAAATAAATTTGAATTCATAACCTTGTCAATATCAACCAAACTTAAATATGTAGTATACTTGAAGAAATCTAAATCTTCACTTAGTTTGCTAATCATATTCATAATAAATAAATACCCAACCAAAGCACTACTTAGGCCAACAGCTTTTGAATAATCACCAGCGTATATTGATATTAGAAAAATCAAAGCTGATGTGATTATTAAAGTGCCTATCAAAATATAATTTAGTCCTAAAAACTTTCCTATATTTAATTGGTCCGGAAATGCTATTTCTGATATTATTATGATTACTACAACATTTACTAATATCAAAGAGATTACATTTAACAATAAAGTCATACTTTGAGTAAGTGCAATTTTAACTCTTGAATTAGGAGTTGTTAATAAATATGCCATAGAAGAGTCATCAATTTGCTTTGCCATCAACTTATTTCCTAACATAACCATAAAAATCATTGGAAAGAGAAAGAAAATAAATCCATATAGATAAGACGCTAAATAACCTGTGAGTTCTGAACCAAAATTAGTGAAGCCCATCATATTGATTATTGGCTCTGGTAGAATATCTACAAACTCTTGAAGAAGAGCAGTAGACTCAGGGTCAAACATCGCAGTAGCTATAGCTGAATACATTAAAGTTATTCCCGTAAAAGAAATGAACATGATAATATTGGTTTTTATATTAAAAAAAAGTAAGTGTTTATTCATAATCTTCATCTCCGTAATATTTCATGAACTTTTCTTCAATAGTCTGCTTAATTGAACTGATTTTAATAACATTAAATTTTTGCATCTCTTTAAAGAAGATATTATAATTATTTTTAATACTTATTTGATAGATATTTTCTTTTATATGAGTAATATCAAGTCCAATATTTAAAATCTCTGGATTTGGTTTTAATAACTGAACTTCAAAGATATCCTCTGCTTTTTCCTTTAATGAATTAATATCTTCTACAGATATTAATTTACCGTCTTTTATAATTCCAGCTCTATCACATATCTTTTCCACTTCTTCAAAAATATGTGATGATAGTAGGATAGTTTTATTCTTATTTTTTTCTTCTTTTATTAAATCTAAGAACACGTTTTGCATTAACGGATCTAAACCAGATGTCGGTTCATCTAAAATAAGAATTTCTGGATCATGCATAAAGGCTGCGATGATAGCTAGTTTTTGTTTCATACCTTTGGACATTTTTTTGATATAAACATTAGTGTCTAGTTTAAATCTATCTTCGAGTTTGCTTCTTAGATCAAAATTATCCATCTTTCTCATTTTCCCTAATAGATCAAGAAACTCACTTCCTTTAAGTTGGCTATAGAAAGAAATTTCTCCAGGTAAAAATCCAATATATTTATTGATTTCTTCTGTGTTTGTCCTTGAGTCTAAACCCTTAATTAAGACTTTACCCGAAGAAGCGTTTGTAAAACCTAGAATATTTCTTATAGTAGTAGTTTTACCAGCTCCATTAGGCCCTAGATAGCCGAAGACTTCACCTTCATTAATTTTAAAATTCAAGTCAAAAACTCCTTTACCAGATCTATAGACTTGTGTTAAATTAATTATTTCTATCACTGTGCCTCACACTCCTTTTCGCTATCATCATGAATATTATATTACTTTTAATGAATTTTGCTTAGTAGTTTTTAAATATTTTATGAATTTTGTCATTATTTATCGATGTTTGTATATTGCTTTCTTTCTCTTGAAAAATAAGCTCTTATACACTATAATTATTATGTTTAGAGATAGGAGATAACATGAAAATATTTAATTCATATACAAATCAGTTAGAAGAGTTTGTATCAATTCATAAAAATAAAGTTAATATGTATGTTTGTGGACCAACAGTATATAATTACATTCATATAGGTAATGCTAGACCAGTAGTCTTCTTTGATACAGTTAGAAGATATTTTGAAAGCCAGGGATATGAAGTGAAATACGCTTCTAATTTCACTGATGTTGATGATAAGATTATTCAAAAAGCACAAGAAGAAAATGAAAGTGAATTAGTTGTAAGTCAAAAATATATCGACGCGTTTTTAAAAGACTTAAAGTCTTTAAATTGTAAAATTGATTATATTCAACCTAAAGTTACTGATTACATGAATCATATCATTAAATTTATCGATGAGTTAGTTGCTAAAGATTTTGCTTATAAAATTGATGGTGACGTATATTTTCGTGTTGATAGAATTTCTGATTATGGAGTCCTATCAAATCGTAACATTGATGATTTAATATCCGGAAGTAGAGTGGATATCAATTTAAAAAAAGAAAGTCCTTTAGATTTTACATTGTGGAAAAAAACTGATGTAGGTATTAACTTTGAATCACCATTTTCGTTAGGAAGACCGGGATGGCACACGGAATGTGTTGCGATGATTGACGATATTTTTAATGAACAAATAGATATTCATGGCGGAGGGATGGATCTTCAATTTCCTCATCATGAAAACGAGATTGCACAATCAAAAGCATTACATAATCACTCCTTAGCTAGATACTGGATGCATAATGGTAGACTAAGTTTTAAAAACGAAAAAATGAGTAAAAGCATTGGCAATGTCATTTTAGTTAAAGATGTAGAAGAAAAAATGCCTTTAAGATATTTCTTGTTATCAACGCATTATCGTTCTCCATTAAATTATGATGAAGAAACAATGTTAATGTATATTAAAGAATGGCAAAAGTTAGAAACCGCAGTTAAATCACTTTATTTTCAACTTGATCTATCCAAAGAATTTAAGGAGAATGTTGAAATAAAGGAAAAAGAAATTGTTGATGAATTGAATAGATTCAATGAAGCGATGGCAGAAGATTTTAATACAGCTAACGCCATCACTTCACTACAAACAATGATTAAATTAATTAATCAAAGCTTAAGAAAGAAACTAGATTACAATTATCTTAATCAATCTTTAAAAACAATAACGCATATGATTAATATACTAGGTTTGAAAGTTGATTTAGTAAAGTTAGATGACAATGATAGAGATTTATATAACATGTGGCAAAACGCAAGAAAAGAGAAAAATTTTGAAAAAGCAGATAGTATCCGCAAAGAATTATCTTCTAAAGGAATCTTATGATTTTATATAACGGATTAACCTTAGCCTATATCGGAGATGCTTATTTTGAAATGCGTATAAGAAACTTAGGCCTTTCCTCTGGTTTAACTTTGGTAAATGACCTTCATAACTTTTCAATAAAATATACTAATTCAAAATCCCAAGCTTTAGCTGCTCATATTCTATATGAAGAAGTTTACACTGAAGAAGAGAAAAAAATATTTAAGAGAGGTAGAAATCAAAATGCTTCACATAAACCAAAAAACTCTGACGTTCAAACATATAACAAATCTACAGGCTTTGAAGCGGTAATAGGCTATTTATACTTAGAAGAAAATTGGAATAGATTGGATTATATTTTTAATAAAACAATAGAAATAGTTGATAAAAATAGCGATTCTTGATTTTTAGAATCGCTATTAAAATATTTTATTTTTCAAAAAGATTATTTATAAAATGTGTTAAACTATAAGTGGTGATAAATTATGAGTGTAAGAATATACGGTAAAAACTCTTGTCAAGAAATTCTTAATGTGAAAAAACCGATTTTAAAAGCGTATTTGATGGAAAATACTAATATTGATTTTAAACATGTCTTGGAAAGAAAAAAAGTAGAAATTGAAGTTTTATCCAAATCTGATTTTAAATCTTTTTTTCAAGGGAATCATCAAGGCATAGTTTTTGAAATCGATGATTACGAAACTTTTGATTTGGATGACTTTTTAGAGGATGTTGATCTTAATAACAATCCTTTATTAATAATGTTGGACGGGATTACTGACGTGCACAATTTTGGAG